>JAGLOS010000019.1 GCA_023137615.1 Minisyncoccota bacterium
TGTTTGAAACACGGTAGATCCCTTCCCGTCATCATGAGCCGCAATAACTTTTTTGATCTCCTTTGAAGTTTTTGGCATGATAGGAGCGATCATGTCCGCGATCACACTAATACCGAATAGCACATTCCACAAAATATTTTCTGTTTTTTCAGGATCTTTTTTTATCAATTTGAACGGTTCGTGATCAGTAATGTATCCATCGAGGATACCGATAAGCTCCCATGCAACATCTGACGCCTTTTGGATATCAAAAGCATCCATCTTTTTTTGATATTGAGGTAAGATATCCTTTTGAATGGTGTACGGAATACTATATCCACCAAGGTCATCCGTTCCAGATAGAGATTCTCTGCGGATCCGAAGAGGAACATCCGTTGTCATTTTTCTCGAAACATTGCCATCAAAATATTTCTCCGCCATTTTCAGTGTACGAGAGACAAGATTACCAAGACCGTTTGCCAGGTTCGCATTATATACCTCAATAAATTTATCTTTTGTAAAGTCACCATCTTCAAATGGAGAAATTTCACGAGCCAGATAATATCTAAAAGCGTCTACTCCATAGGTATCAATGTATTCATGCGGGTCAATAACATTCCCAATCGTTTTTGACATTTTTTTCCCACCTGAAATGATCATCCCATGCGCAAGTATTGTCTTTGGCAAAGCAAGCCCGGCAGAAAGCAACATCGCAGGCCACACGATCGCATGGAAACGAAGAATGTCTTTCCCCACAATATGGAGGTCTGCCGGCCAATACATATCAAACATGCTTTTATCAGAAGTACCATATCCCAACGCCGATATATAATTTGAAAGCTCTTCACACCATACATACATCATTTGATTTTTATCATCATCCGGAACCGGTATTCCCCACAATATTGCATTCTCAGGACGAGAAAAACTAATATCTTCTAATCCTGAATCAATGAACGCCAACAGTTCCGCTTTTCGCGAAGCAGGTAAAATATGAATTTCGTCATCTGCTATGAGAGCTCGTATTTGATCTGTGTACTTTGAGAGTTTGAAAAAATAATTTTCTTCTTTTACAGTTTCAGGGATCTTATCGTGGTCCGGACATTTGCCGTCAACCAAGTCTTTTTTTGTTACGAACTTTTCACAACCCACACAGTACAATCCCTCGTATGCTTTCCAATATATATCACCCGATCTTTCCATGACACGCCACAGTTCTTGCGCGCCCGGCCAATGTCTGTCCTTGTCTGAATTACGGATAAAATCATCGTAAGATATGTTAAGTTTTTTGTAGAGGTCTTTAAATTTATTTGAATTTGCATCGGTAAAAGCTTGCGGGCTCATGTTCAACGCTTCTGCTGCACGTCTGATCTTGTCTCCATGGTCTGCGTTTCCTGTTAAGAAAAAGGTATTGTCTCCAATTTCACGATGATATCTTGCAAAAATATCCGTAATTGTCGATGAATAAGCATGTCCTACATGAGGACTACCGTTTGTATAATATATTGGTGTTGTTATATAAAATGAATTCTTCTTTTCCATAGATAAGACTGTATCACAAAATTCTTCCAAAATCTAACGGAGAAACGATCTTGCTTGTCTTTGGGAAGCACCCCTACTACTTTTTTGTTTTCGCCAAACTTTTCTCCTTTTGGATATCATTTGTAAATTCCATCAACGCAGCTGCCATAGGCACCGCAAGAATAATACCCAAAAAACCGGCTGCTTGGGCGCCAACGACCATTGCAATGATCACCAAAAGCGGCGGTACTCCAATAACTTTTCGTACCACAAGCGGATAAATAAGATGATTCTCAAATTGTTGAATGATCACATAAAAAAGGACAACAATAACACCCGCGGTAAGACCCGGCTCAATAAACCCGATAAGATAAATACCGTGAATACTTCCAAATAACACGGCGGGGACAGCGGCAAGTACCGGTCCAAAAATAGGGATGACCTCGAACATCGCGGCGATTAACGCAAGCGTCATAGCATATGGAACCTGCATAAGCGCTAATCCAAGATACACAAGTACACCCACAATAAGACCGAGTATCAACTGTCCCTGCATCCAAAGACCGATCTTTTTCTGTGTTCGTTTCCAAAGATCAATAACATACTTTTCGTGCTTATTTGGTGTAATAATACAAAGAAAATTACTTATTCCATTTTCTTGTACCGCAAAATAAAAAGAGAACACAATAACAAGCACAAATCCCAATAATCCACCAAAGATAGAGCTTATTGTTTGAAAGGCCTGCTCTGGTGTTCCGGATAATGCATCCCTAATATCTTGTAAAATACCTTGAAATGAAAAATCCAACGCCATTGCCCCTTCGTCGTCATTTGTGCCTACATATTCAGAAACCGTTGTGGATATATTATATGTACTATCTATACTTATAATATCCTCAACCAACGGCTGAACAAAAACGCACGATACTCCAATAAATGCTGAGATGATCAAACCGTAGACCATAATAACAGCCGGTACTCTTGGAATTCGATATTTCTCGAACCATTTTGTCGCCGGCTCAATGGCAGATGCAATAACAACCGCAGTGAGAATAACCAACACCAAATTGATGAATAGATACAAAAAATAAAATACCGCAAGAATAAGGATCGTTTTGATAATTGTCCCTGATGTTATCTTAACCGTGAGTTCTTTTTCACTTTTTTTGACCATTACTTAGGTATTATACCATCTATAAATTAGTTTGTAGTTTTTAGTTGGTAGTTTTTAGAAGAAAACGCGCTTACGCGCGTTTTCTTCGTAATTCATTATTCTTGATTCTTTATTTAAAAATCAGTATCTTCTTGAATTGTTCGTCATTTTTGAATGGACCGATAAGCGCCAAGTTCAGACGATCATTTTTGAATATCTTACGAGCTACAGCGCGAACATCGCTCGCGGTTACATCCTGAAGATCCGCAACGAGTTTTTTTGGTTCTGTAATATCCTTTTTGAGTACTTCTTGAACACCATGATATTCTGCAATAGAATCAGAGGACTCAAGTCCAAGCATTATATTACCGGTAAGATAATCTTTCACTTTCTTCAATTCTTTTTCATCAACAATATCTTCTGTCATTTTCTTGAATTCACCTAAAATAGCTCCGACAACTTCTCCGGCGCGTTCATTACAAACACCCGTGTTTGCGGCAAGATGCCCGTGGTCTGTAAAAAACTCACTGGAAGCATGTATATAATACCCTACCCCCATCTCCTCTCGTAATTTTCGAAAAAGTCGTGAGCTCATACCTCCACCAAGAATTCCGGCGAGCACCTTAAGCGCCGCTTTATTTTTGCTGTTCATTCTAAAAGTACGTACGCCTAAAAAGAGATGAGTTTGATCTGTTTTTTTATTCTCAATTACAATATTTGGTTTGTCTTGTTTCTCTATAACTTTTTTCTTTTTACCTTTCTTCAAAGAAGATACTGTTTCAAACTTTTTTTCAATATCTTTAATCAATTTCTTTTGATCAAAACCGCCACCTGCAACCACAACAACTGTCCCTTCTGCAACATAATGTTTACTGCGATATGACACAATATCTTCTCTGGTCATTTTTTTTACATTCTCTTTACTTCCAATTATTTCCCAACCTGCAGGATGGTCTCCATGTAGAACTTTCATAAAAAGATCTTCAACATGTCGAGGTGGTAAATCTTCATACATGTTTATCTCATCGAGAATAACCCCCTTTTCTCTTTCAATCTCTTCCGCAGGAAGAGTTGGGTTTAAATATAGATCAGAAATTATATCAAGCGTTTTAGAAAGATGTTTTGTCGCCACCTTAGCGTAATAGCCGGTAAATTCATGTCCGGTAAAAGCATTGGTTTGAGCGCCAAGTCCATCAAGTTCTGTGCTTATATCAGAAGGCATTAAACGTTTTTCAGTGCCTTTAAAACAAAGATGTTCAAGAAAATGAGAAATTCCGTTTATTTCTTTTGTCTCATATTTTGAGCCCGCCTCGACAAGAACCATAACCGTAACTGTTGGGTTGTCCTTCATTGGTATTGTTACAATACGTAGTCCGTTCTCTAATACTGTTTTTTTGTGTTTCATGTCCTGAAAATTATATTAACTATTATCTACGTAAATAATAGTTTACCACAACTTTTCCAAGAAAGAAAAAACACATGGGATCCATGCGTTTTTTCTAAATATTTTTTAAACCATGACTTCTAGTCAATCACATCGGAATCAAGCGAAGCTGTCGAATCACTTTCTAGATTCACCAAAGCTCCACCTAAAAGAAGAAAAGTAAACGCGAATGGAAAAGTGACCGGCAAGAGCAGCGCAACAAGCGCCGGCAGTGTCATAAGATGTATGCTAACTTGGTATGATCCTTTATAATCTAATTCGATCTTTTTAAGAGAAGAGACAAACCAAACAAGTAATGCCGCAAACAGAAGATAAACCAAATTAAAGAGAACATATACATAAACAAATATTAAAATACCTACGTACGCAATGGGAATAAAAAATTTTAAATAAGGAGAATATTCGTCGACAAACCGGCTTACCGATGCTTTGTCTATAACAACATCGGGCATATCCACCAAAGACTGAGCTGTTATCTTGCCGCTCTCTTCCTGATACATAAAGTGGGTTTTAGTAATTAAGAAAAAAGTATCATATTTTTGCAGGTCTTCGACGCTTGTCTTATTTTTTGTGTCTATAACAACCAAATTTTTAGGAGTGTTCCCGTGTATTTCAACTTCCGTTTCTTTTAACGAGTCAGGATTTTCGATGTAATATGGCTCTTTGACATTTGTTGACGCTGTGCCGTCTTTTATAACAACCTGAAGTTCCTCAGGATAATTATTAACAACAGAAGAACCAAGCTCATTGAGACCGGACATAAACTGCGGAAGGGTGAAAATAGAAAATTCGATCATTAACAACAACGCAAGGATGAAGGTAAAAGAAAAAATATATTTCACTGAATAAGAAAAAGGGCGTTTGGTGAGACCTTGATAATACTGAGGGTCGTATATACTGCTTTTGATCTTAGATAATAATTTCATATAATTATTTATTCTTTCTTACAATACTCTTTTACTTAAGAAATCGAATAATTCGCCCACCTTCACTCTCTCTTGCTTCATGGTATCGCGATCACGCACCGTAACGGTGTCATCTTCGAGTGAATCAAAATCAACGGTAATACAATATGGTGTCCCGATCTCATCTTGCCGGCGGTATCGTTTTCCCACATTACCATTGTCGTCGAATTCACACATGAAATGTTTTGAAAGTTCCGTAAAAATATCTTTCGCTTTTGCTACAAGGTCGGGTTTGTTCTTGAGCAATGGAAATACTGCGGCTTTGATCGGAGCAAGTGTTGGTTTGAACTTCATCACCACACGAGTACCCCCTCCCTCAAGCTCTTCCTCTGTATATGCATCGGTAAGCAACGCAAGTACGGTCCTTCCAACACCAACCGATGACTCAATAATATGCGGCAAATATTTTTCTCCCGTTTTCTGATCATTATAGGAAAGATCGACCCCGGAGAATTTAGTATGTTGTG
The DNA here is from genome assembly GCA_023137615.1 of Minisyncoccota bacterium. Lineage (GTDB taxonomy): Bacteria > Patescibacteriota > Minisyncoccia > Phycocordibacterales > JAGLOS01 > JAGLOS01. The sequence goes on from JAGLOS010000019.1 coordinate 5,530, forward strand.
TCAGGTCGTAGTTACCACGCGCATGTACACCCTCAAGCTCCTTAAAACCAAACGGGAAATTATATTCAATGTCATATGCATCCTTTGCATAAAAGACCAAGTTTTCGTGCTGATGCCATTTCAAATTTTCTTCTTTGAGACCAAGACGCTTTATATAATAATCCCAACGTGTCTTTCTTAATTTTTCATATTCTTCCATTTCTTTGTCCGGATGAGTAAAATATTGCATTTCCATCTGCTCGAATTCGCGCGTTCTAAACACATATTGACGCCCCGCGATCTCATTTCGAAAAGTCTTACCTATCTGAGCAATACCAAACGGTATCTTCACCCGTGTTGAGTCAACAACATTTTTGAAGTTAACATAAATACCCTGACAGGTCTCTCCTCGCAGATATGCCGGCTCTTTACTCCAATTGTCCGTAAAATTACCGAGGTTTGATTTTACTAAAAGACTAAACTTCTTTGCATCTGAGAAGTCACTCGCACCACAACTTGGACATTTTATCTTTGCTTTGTGTTCGTTGAAGATCTTATTGATCTCATCTTCGGTCATTTTCTCATCGGCAAAGACATCAATGTCTTCGAGTAAATGATCAACGCGCAGTCGCGTATTACACTTCTTACACTCAGCCAAAGGGTCCGCAAAACCATCAACATGTCCTGACGCTTTCCATATCTGCGGGTGCATAAAAATACTTGAATCAAGTCCGACAATATCCTGACGCTCCTGCACCATCTCTTTCCACCACTCCCTTTTGACCGCATTTTCCAACTCTACACCGTAAGGTCCATAGTCATAAATAGCACCATATCCTCCATAAATTTCCGATGACGGAAAAATAAACCCTCGCCTTTTTGCAAGCGAGACTATCGTATCAATGTTCGGTTGTGTTTTTTTTACTGCCATAATTATTACACTATACTGTTTTATCTTTTTTTCAAGAGATCAACATATTAACGATAAACTTTACCGTCCGCTCCGGGATCAAACGTGCTTTCAATCAACGAAGAAATAGTCATAGCGTTCATAGAATCCGATATAACAGAATTTGTAAAGTCATCTACTGCAGTCACTGTCATGTCGTTTATAAGAGACGGCGAAGATCCCACTTGTGTCACACTCGGTATAAATCCTACTTTAAATGATACCTCCCGTGGAAAATTCACCACGCCAACCCCCGCAGACACATCCCCGGCATTCCAAACAACCTCTCCTCCAAGCTCATTGTACATGACACTTTCACTGTTTGGAGAAACAAAACCTTTCCATGTAACGTATGTCGGCAGTGTTGTCTTGACCACAGTATTTTTGATATCACTTGTACCGTTGGTGAGCTGCCATGTTACCGTATATGTCGTCTCATTGTTTACTTTTGGTGGGATCGGACCGGTATTTGAAAAAGGTCCATCGTCATAGGAGACCTCTGATGCAAGATCAAGTGAGGATAATAGTCGTATCTTTCCAACAGCAGGTGTCTTTACTTGTTCCGGCACATTAAAGTTAGACAATCTTCTACCCTTTGCGGTCGCTTCTATAGATATCTCGACATCTTTGTATAATTCCCCGACAGGGTCAACGATCGAACCCAGATCGAACGAAAATCCGACAATCCCTGTCGCTCCTGGCATAACAACCGCCAATTCCGGATTTGTGCGCTGATCCCAGATCACCACATCATCGATAGATCGATAGTATCCTTTTGATTCGTGCATCGTTATCGTACTGCGGTCGACAATACCGTGGTCGATACGCACCTCAAGTCCAACATCGATCACTTTATTATCAAGATTATTCACCCATTCAACAAGAACTTCGATCTCTCTTTTCCCGTCGATGACTATCGGCTCTTCCGCCGATTGTTTGTTTATCAATACCTTCATACCGACAAACGGTTTTTTAATAGCGACAAATTCCTCTGTGCGACTATACACTGTCTCAAGACGCCGCGGATCACTTTTGTCTTGAGAACCCAAACTCGCAGAAAAGACTCTGCTATCGTCATCGTCTCCTTCTATGATCCCGCGGATATGTATCTCTTGAGAACCAAACGGTTCAAGAGGGTCAAGTACCCATGTATTATTTCCGTACATTGGTTCAGGGTCTGAGCTTGTATAGGTGAATCCAAACGGATACGTTATTTCAAACATAAGACCTTCCAGAGTCTCACTCGTACTCGAATCCACAGAGATCACAACGTCTATCTCCTGACCGGAACTTGCCTCGCTTAATGTCTCAAGAGTAAATCCAACTTGTGATGAAACAATAAGTACGCTATGTTCGATCTTCTTTACCAATGTGGCATTTGAACCTTCAAAACGATACTCCAACGTTACAAGTATCTTTTTTTCTTTGTTCTCTTCTCCAAAAAATACAGCGCTGAACTTTTCATTGATAAGCTCGTTGGGTGTGATCGTACCAAGAGACTTGATAATACGCGTTACATTTTCCTGATCTCCCATCGTAGCTTTTGCACCACCCGGCAGATCAATGAACAGCTCGGCAGAAAGAAGGTTTGAGGTATTTTTATTTTCTATCAATACCTGCAGATCGACCTTCTCACCCGCATCAACCGATACCGGACCAACAATAGACATATTTATATTTTCCGGTGAAGCGTCATTGATTCCTCCATATAAGACATAAAAAGCTAAAGATGCCGCTCCTATTAAAAACACCGATGAAATAATAAAAATCGTCTTTACTATCGAATTTCTTTTTCGTGTATATGTATTCATTTTCTTTGTCTTTTTTGAGTCTTCCCCCATCCAATTGTCCCGTACATCATATTTCTTTTCTTTCAAAGTACCGACGATCGGCGAATCCACGTGCTCACGAGAGTACAGACCTTCTTCCGCTCTTTTAATATTACTCTTTTTTGTCTCAGATTGTCCCTCGTACATATGTAATAGTATATAGTATACAGTATACAGTATCTAGTGAAAAAGCGGATCTTGGATTAAGCTCTGAACCTGGAAGTCTTTCGGATCCATTGAGTTAGTTTTTAGTTATTAGTTTTTAGGGTTTTTAGGGAAACGGTGATTATGTTTGTTGAAACCACCATCGTCATTGCGAGCCGTAGGCGAAGCAATCCAGAGTTATACCAACATACCCTGGATTGCTTCGTCATACTACTCCGCTTCGCTCCGTATCACTTCTCGCAATGACGTTGGGTGTTGGATTGCTTAGTCTGCGGACACTGCGGATTTCGTTCGCAATGACGACAACGATATAAATAATACATGGGAAAGTTGTATTTGTTTGAGAGTGTTGAATTACCACTGATACTTCGCGGTTTTACTGTGGGGTGGTTTTAACAGAAGCGGAGTTTTTGTTTTGGATGATTGTTCTCGGTTCAGATTTGAATCCGAGGATATCGCAGATTTTCATGTTTTTATTCCATCTCCTTTTACATGTGTGTATGTTGCAAAGAAATATTTGCAACCTTTGTAAGATAGAAACGTCTTTCTTGCACATACCCAAGCACGTCATCATTCCACAAATAAGAAAGAATGACGTCTTCCTTGATAGAATCCTTTCCATATCCCAAATGATGCAATACCCTTAATACAAACAGTAATTCAAATGAGTTTAGATATCGCATATCAAAAGACTTATCATCGAGATGCGCTACTGCACTCAGAAAAAGATCATACAAAACATCATCCGAACCCTCATCGAGAAGTCGCCGTAAGAGAGATGTCATTCTTCCCAACACAAGACGTTTCTGTTGCAAAGAAAGTATATTGTAGGGCTTTTTTTGTGTTTCAATATCAATGAGCCGCCACATATGTTTCCCCCGCACAAGATGTATTCGGACATGTGAAAAATCTTGAAGATTAAAACGCAATTTTGACTCAAGTTTACGAACACCCTGCGCCCATACCCCGACAAGACCCAACTTTTTTGTATAGATGTTGTAAAATCGGCTTGAATCTCCGGCAAGATGACTGGAGAGGATAACACCTTCTGTGTTGTAGATATGGTAGGACATACACAAATAGTATATAGTATGTAGTAATCGGTATCTAGTAGAAAAAGCCGCGACGCCAAAGGCGCCGCGGCTTTTTCTATAAACTAAAACCTGTAAGTTCTAAATTCTTTCTATTTTTCCAAAAAAACTTTGAAGTTCAAGTCATCAACGACAACTTCCATACCTTCCTCCGCGTCATCAAATACAACTTTTTTAAGAAGTGTTGTTTTCATTAGTTCTTCTTTGAATTTCTCTATAAGCTTCTTTCCTTCCGCACCTGTTTTAATACTCGCAGTTACCGTATCATTCGGTGTCAAACACGTCTTTTTACGTAAACTCTGAATATTTCGGATAAGCTCGCGGAATTGTCCCTCCTGAATCAATTCCGTATTTAATTCCGTATTTAATTCCGTAATTTCCTTTAGTTCCATATCAACGATCACTTCTTTTACGTTCACCTCGTCTGCAATAAGTTCAAGTAATTCATCATTTTCTCTCAGTATTTCGCTTTTTACTTTAAGTGATGCAAGTGGTTGACGCACTTTGATACCGGTCGTTGCGCGTGCCTCAAGCGCAAGCGACACAATATTTCGAACTTCGCTCATCTCTTCGAGCACTTTCTCGTCAACCTTTCCCGATCGTGACCAGCTTTCCAGATGCACGCTTTCTTCTTTTCCTCCGGCTTCCTTATATAAATGCTCGGCAACAAACGGCATAGATGGAGCAATTATTTTAGCTAGCTCAATTAAAACGTGTCGGGTTGTAGCAAGCGCGTAATCTCTATCAAGAACATCGTCACCTTTAAAACGCGCGCGCGAACGACGCAAATACCAGGTAGATAGATCGTCCACAAAATCCCCGATCGGACGTGTGGCACGATCAAGTTGATACGAATCAAAATTCACACTAACTTCTTCTAATAATTCATCCAGTCTGGTAAGTATCCACCAGTCTAGAATATTATTGCTCTCTTTTACTTCTACTTTTTTATTAGAACGATCCTCATACATTTGATAAAACGACAATACGTTCAGTAGACGCGCGATGACTTTCCGATATACCTCACCGACTCCTTTCTCGGAAAAATTAAGCGCCTCAGCATGAACAACAGGAGAAGAAAGTAAATAATAACGAAGAGCATCCGCGCCATACTTCTCTGCCACGTCTATGGGGTCAGGATAGTTTTTTAAACTCTTGCTCATCTTTTGTCCATCTTCCGCCATGATCATTCCTGTTACAATGACGTTTTTATGTGATGTTTTTCCAAAAAGCCCGACCGAGAGTACAAGAAGAGAATAAAACCATCCTCTTGTCTGATCCAAACCTTCGGCTATAAAATCCGCGGGAAAATTATCTTTGAATTCTTTTTTATTTTCAAAAGGATAATGTAATCTTGCGTACGGCATTGAACCGGATTCAAACCAACAATCAAACACTTCCGGAATGCGCTTCATTTCTCCACCGCAAGCGCAAGGATAGGTTATCTCATCAATGTACGGACGATGTAGATCTGCATCGTAATGGCGGTTGTGTGGAATAGGAGTAAAATCAATCTTTCGCGCTTCGGCATTATCAAAACCTGTTTTTTCTTTTGTTTGTTTTTTATAAATTTTGCTATAGTCTTGCTTGGCAACAGACAAAAGCCACGTAATATATCCATGAGTTACGATCAAGATCTTTTTGTTTTTATATTTTTCATCTATCTCATACAAAAATTCCATTACCCTGTCTCTTGTTTCTGCCGTATTCTCTCCACCCGGCATATGGACATCTAATTCTTCAGGGATACGATCAAAATATTTATATATTTCTTCATAAGGTTTTTTATTCAGGTCACCTGCTTGTATTTCCCAAATACGCTTATCATAAATAATTTCTTTTTTATCAATTCCAACAGTATCCGCGATAATCTCCGCGGTCTCTTTGGTACGAACAAAACTTGAAGCAATTATCATATCAAACTTTTCTTCTTTAAGTTTCTCCGCAGTTTCTTTTGATTGCTTTTTCCCAAGATCGGTTAAATGATCACCGTTTTCCGGATCACAACTTATATAACCTTTTACATTACTGTCCGATTGCCCATGACGTATCACTGTGTAAGTATTGCCGGACTTGGGCAGTTTTTTTGTAAGTTCTTCAATTGATCCAACGACTTCCGTCATACCACATTTTTTACACTCCCAAACCGGGAACGGCGCCCCCCAATATCTGGAACGGGAGATCGCCCAATCACGCGCACCCTCCAGCCAATTACCAAAACGACCTGATCCAATAAAACCAGGAATCCAATTGATAGTTTTATTTTCCTCTATCATCTTGGCTTTTAATTTGCCAACATTTACAAACCAGGAATCAGTCGCGTAGTTTAAAAGCGGGGTTTTACAACGCCAACAATACGGATATGAATGCTCAATTTTTAGTTTTGCAAAATATGTTTCGTGCTCCTGTAAATATTTTAAAACCGCAATATCAGCTTCAAGACGAGTTTTTTCATCATCGCTTTTCGGTTTTACCTGCATCCCCGCAAAGTCAGTAACTTCATCTTTAAATTGCCCATTCATCTTTACGTGCTGAACAAACGGTAGATCGTTTTCCTTGCCGAGATTCATGTCATCTTCACCAAACGCCGGCGCAATGTGCACTACACCGGTGCCGTCTTCGGTAGTCACAAAATCCGCACCGTATATTTTCCAGCCGTTTTCGTGATTTTCTAAAGTTTTATCTTTTGCGTAATAATCAAAAATTGGTTTATAGGATCTTCCGATGAGGTCTTTGCCTTTAAGTTCTCCCACAATCTCATACTCCAACCCTTCTAATACTTTCTCTGCCAATTCTTTTGCGGCAATAATAATGTATTCATCCTTTGATTTTTGGTCTCTGATCTTTGCTTTGATGTAATCAATATTCTCCCCCACAGCCAAAGCCGCGTTCCCTGGTAATGTCCACGGCGTTGTCGTCCATGCCAAAACAAAAGTCCCCGGCTCATCCACAAGCTCAAACTTCGCCGTAACAGAAATATCTTTAATATCTTTATATCCTTCGGCGACCTCGTTGTTGGAAAGAGTTGTCTCACAACGCGGGCAAACATGCATTGATTTGTATCCTTTGTAAATCAGTTTTTTGTCATAGAGAGTTTTGAACGCCCACCAGATAGATTCGGAATATTGCCAATCCATGGTTTTGTAGCTATTCTCCATATCAACGAACCGCCCCATCTTCGGCACGATCTCTTTCCATTCTTTGTCGTATCTCATCACACTGTCACAAGCCGCTTGGTTGAATTTCTCAATGCCGTAATCTTCAATATCCTGTTTATTCTTCAGTTTTAATTCTTGCTCAATTAAATTTTCAATCGGAAGCCCGTGACAATCCCACCCCCATTTACGACGGACGTATCTCCCTTTCATTGTTTGATAACGAGGAATTGTGTCCTGCACTGTCCCCTGAAGCAAATGTCCATAATGAGGCATCCCGGTTGCAAACGGAGGGCCGTTATAAAAAATAAACGGTTCTCCGTTTTTTGTCTTTTCAAGGGTTTTTTCAAAAATATTATTCTCCCGCCAAAACCCGAGTATCTCTTCTTCTCGCTGGGCTGTTTCGTTTTTTTTCACATTTTTGTCGTTTGTCATATATTTGCTACTATATCATTTTTACTTTTCTATGCGAATTTTATTTATTACCTAAAAACGAAAACAAAATGTTACATCCTCTCGGGTGCTGTAATACCCAACATATACAAACCGTTTTTGAGCACTTGCGACACCGCACGAGTAAGTGCCACTCGATATGACGCAACATCTCCACTATTTAAAATCGGTGTATTTGCATAAAATGAGTTAAACGCGCTTGCCAATTCAAGTAGATATGTGCACATAAAATGCGGCGCTTGTTCTCGTGCAGCTCTTCCAACTACAGACGGAAATCTCTGAAGTATTTTTTCAATATCTGTAACCGAACCTGTATAATCTTTTGCATTTAGTTCGATTCCCTTTTCTTCCGCTTTTCGTAAAATTGACTGTGCTCGTGCGTTTGCATACTGTACATACGGACCCGAATCACCTTCAAATGAAATAGACTTTTCAGGATCAAATACAATGTCTTTTCCAATTTGATGACGCAATATTGAAAACTTGATCGCAGCAACACCTATGATCGTTGCTATATTTTCTTTTTCCTTTTCATTTATACCCTCAATTGAAATTTTCTTTCGAGCCATCTCAATTAAATTATTTACAATTGATTCTCCGGTGATCACATTTCCTTTTCTTGACGACATCTTTCCTGTTGTTGCCCGCATCATACCATGTCCGATATGCGCCATGTGCTTGGCAATATCGGGATTTATCTGCTTCATTGCTTCAATTATCACCTTAAAATATTCAGTTTGCTCAGACGCCGTTATCACCAGAGAAAGATCTGCTTTGTATGTTTTGTATTTCAAATACGTAAGACCAAGGTCTTTCGCTTCGTATGTCGGAAGCCCTTGACTATTTAGAAACACTCTGTCGTGTAAACCATATTTACTTCCGGGGAAAATAACAGCTCCATCACTTTTTTCGAATGTTCCTTTTTTAAGATTGTCTTTTACGAGCTGTGTTCCTTCTACAAAAGTTTGCGATTCAAAAAAGTAATGATCAAATTTTGTCCCAAGTTTTTTATACAATACTTCAAAATGGTCAAAGCTCCATTGTCGCCCCTTATCGTAGAGTTCGCGCAACTGTTTATCACAGGATGACTCATATATTTGTTTGTTTATTTCTTTTATTTCCTCCTGCGCTTTCGTATTTTCTTCGTCTCCATAAGCATCAGAACCAAAAGAGTACGCTTTTCCGAGATAGGCAGTCTTTTCAGTAAGAGTCGCGCTGTCTTTTGGCATTTCATCAAGAGTTTGTTTCATTCCCCATAACGCCTTTGCCACATGCAATCCGATATCACCTTGATAATTCGCGCGTTTCACTTCAGCCCCGCCAAACTCATATAGTCGTGCCAAAGATTCTCCGATAGCGTTAGTCATTAAGTGTCCAATGTGAAAGACTTTAAATGGATTCGGATCAGTATACTCGATCATAACTTTTCTTTCTTTTTCTTTCTCATTTTTCCCAATACCATGCCCCTCTTTGAGTATCTCCGCTACGTTGTCTATAAAAAATTTATCAGCTATATAAAAATTTATAAAACCGGGTCCGGCAACTTCTATTTTTTCAACAAGGTTGACCTTTTCTTTTTCAAGCGCTTTTATGAGCTCACCGGCAACATCCCGCGGCGACTTCCCCACACGCTTGCTAAGCACCATCGCGGCATTTGTAGCATAATCACCAAAATTATCAGACACGTCAACAGAAACACCCGAGATGTCTGCCTCAGGAAAGATCTCTTTAATTATAGTTAATACTTCTTTTTCTAGTATTTCTTTCACCATCTGCTCATCATAGCGTCATTTTGAGAATTTTTCAATAAATATTTAATGTCGTCTGTTTTAATACGTAGAAAAATACTAGTGATTAATTGATCTCATTATATCAACAAACTCTTTTGGGGATAGCCAATTTATACACATGTCATTTTCAGTGACCCGGCTGCTGAAAGATAGAGGAAAAATCCTTATACGACATTTCCACCTAAGACGTACTTTTCCGATAGGTTCAAGTACGTCTTAGGAGATTTTTTTCGTTACCCGCCGGCAGGTAAACATGCTTATGATTCTTTATTCTAACTTTGTCACTATACAAAACATCTACGTAGATATCTACGTAGATGTTTAAGATTGAGAATATAATTTTTTGTATCGTGATATTATTTATTTACGCTCATACACCACCCAAGCTATATTGTATTTATTTTTTTCATCCGCAATTTTTATTAGCCAACTCCTTTATTGTTTGTTTATTTTAGCGTCATTATCTCGTTAATTCAACCCTGAATCTTAAATAAAAAAATGGGACATTTTATGTTATGTCCCTTGATCATCCCTTTGCCTTACAAAATAGATATGCAGCTGTAAGAAAAACTACAACAGTAAAAACTAACGCAAAGCTGAGAGGACCCTCCTCTGTTTTTTGCTCAACAAACGAAGCAGGTATGTCACTGCTTATATTGTCAGGCATAATAGATGTGTCTTCATTTGCAACTACTCCTGTAATTGATACCAACAACAAGAATAGTACTGCTATTTTTGTTTTTATCGTGTTACAACCTCCTTTCTGTTTCTTTAAAAAGACTAGTGCAAAACAATTTTTCTGTCAATAACTTACTGTCATTTTCGGATATACTTCACAAACGACATATCATAAATATTTTTTTCATCAGCTTTTCTTTCTTCACGGCTTACTTCTTTCCATTCGTCATGGTTGAATTCCGGGAAAAATATATCTCCATCAACTTCCGCGTCAATTAAAGTAAGGTTGAGTGTGTCGGCAAACGGAAGCGTTTGCTCGTAAACACTTGCCCCACCGATCACAAAAATATTTTCTGAGTTTTCTTTTGCCAAATCAAACGCTTCTTCCAAAGAATGCGCCATCAAACATCCTTCAATTTCTTCATCGTCTTTTGAAAGCACTATGTTGGTTCTTTGGGGTAAAGGTCGTCCAATAGATTTATAAGTATTGAGCCCCATGATAACAGGGTGTCCTGCTGTCGTTT
>JAGLOS010000002.1 GCA_023137615.1 Minisyncoccota bacterium
AGTTACAACCACAATACTCTGGATTACTTCGTCATTCTTCTCCGCTTCGCTACGTATCATTCCTCGCAATGACGACGATGGTTTAACAAACATAATCACCGTTTCCCTAAAAACTAAAAACTAGAAACTAATGTACGTTTTTCTACAAGCTACAAGCTGTAAGCTAAAACCTAACCCCTAACTAAACATGTGAATAAGTGTTGTTTTTTTCGTTCAGTTTATAGACAATAGGTGGTACAATAACAACATGGCTTTTGTTGATCCAAAAGGTAATATTGCTCAACTGGGGAAAATTGAGGGTTTGCAAGTAGCTGACTTTGGTGCGGGCACAGGTGTATACACTATGTTGCTTGCGCAAAAAGTGGGTGATACGGGACGAGTATATGCCATTGAGGTACAAAAGGATTTCTTATCTCGAATACGAGATGCGGCACAAGATACCGATCTTACAAATATTGAAGTTTTGTGGGGTGATATCGAGCGTCTTGGTGCGACAAAGCTGTCGGATAATTCTATTGATATTGTTGTTCTTGCTAATGTATTTTTCCAAGTAGACGACAAGCGTGAGACACTTGAGGAAGTGAAGCGCGTGCTTGTGCCGCAAGGACGCGTTCTTTTTGTTGATTGGAAGGATTCGTATGGGGGTATTGGTCCGCAGCAAGACATGATCGTAAAGCCGGATAGTGTCCGGCAGGTCTTTGACGAAAGTGGATTTTCATTACAAAAGAGCATCGAAACAGGTGACCAGCATTATGGTTTTATTTTTATGAAAAAGTAATTTTATATAAGTACTATGAAAGAAACGAATACATTCCAGCTCATACTCCTCGGTGTTTTTGGTTTTTTTATTATTATCGGAGTGATGTATTTTGCGGGCGGGGGCGGGCTTGAGCAAGATGAAGACGAAATAAACTACGGGACGATCACTGTATGGGGGTTTATTTCAGAGCGTGATTTTTCTGATATATTCAGTGAGCTGGATTTCACGATGGAAATAGAATATGTCCAAAAGCCGGAGGAGACTCTGCTCCGCGAAATGGAAAAAGCGCTGGCAAAATCAAAAGGTCCGGATGTGATCATTATGCCGCCGGGACAGTTCATTAGTTTTAGAGAATATCTTTTGCCTCTTCCGGAGACGTATATTACGAATCGAGATTTCTCTGATCTTTTTGTCGAACAAGCAGAGGCGTATATTGGAGAAGAGGGTATATATGCTATGCCACTTGTGATCGATCCGATGGTTATGTACTGGAATAGAAGCATTTTTAATTCAAATGGAGTGAGTCGGGTGCCATCGGTGTGGGATGAGTTCAAAACCCTTACTCCTAAGATGACCATCGTTGAAGGCGGTACTACAATAACCCGAAGTACACTGCCAATGGGTGAATTTGTGAATGTTACTCATGCGAAAGATATCTTGTCGATGCTTATTATGCAGTCCGGCGCACCTATCGTGTCCTCAGACCGTGGTGTTTTAGAGGTGGATGTGAATTCTCCAATAGATGGGATATATCCGGGTGTAACCGCTTTTGATTTTTATACGGAGTTCTCAAATCAGAAATTACCAACATACAACTGGAATCGTTCACTTCCGTCGTCGGTAGAGATGTTTGCCGGGAATAATAGCGCGGTGTATCTGGGGTATGCAAGCGAAGCTGCTGACATAAAGCGTCAAAATCCACATCTTAATTTTGATGTGGCAATGGTGCCGCAGAAGCGTGATACGAACAACAAGATCACATATGGGAGGATGAGCGGTGCGGGTGTGTTGATAAATAGTAACAACAAACAAGGTGCGGCGAAATTTGTGAGTGTCTTATCAGGCAAGAGCAGTGACCCAAATAAACTTACATATTCTCTTTTGTTATCAGAAACACTCCATCTTCCCCCGACGCATCGACTTCTTCTGAACAACAAACCAAATGATGCTTTTATGTCAGTATTTTATGATTCGGCGAGTATTAGCAAATCGTGGCCGGACCCATCACCGGGGGAAACAAATATCATATTTAGCGAAGCTATTGACACAGTGGTCTCCGACCGTTTCTCGACCGACGTGGTGGTCAGTGGATTGGAGAGGCAGCTTGATAGTATAATCAGTGAGTTTATCAGAAGTAGCACGGTTGAAGAATAATATGAAAATAAAGATAAAAAATATTTTGTACACAATGGCGGCGTTCGTGCTTTTTTTACCATATTACTCTTCTGCGGCAGATGAGGGATTGGTACCATGTACCGGAGCAGATTGTCATATCAGCGATCTTGGTGAATTGGTGAACAGGATCATTACATTTCTTATTGCAATTTCCTTTCCTCTTGCGGCGGTAATGTTTGCAATTGGTGGTTTTATGCTTATGTTCTCAGGAGGAAATCAGGGTAAAATAGACACTGCAAAATCTTTAATGAAGTCATCGGTGTTGGGTCTTTTGCTTATTTTGTTCGCATATCTTATTATAAAGACACTTCTCGGTGTTCTTGGTTTGGGGGGAGAGTATTCTTGGCTTTAGTATAGAAAGAAAAACAGTATAGAAAAAACAGCTCAGTATGGTCATAAATGATCATACTGAGCTGTTTTTGGTGGAAGACATGTCTTTCACTACGAGGTTGACAAAGTGTCAAGAATGTGCTTAACTTATAGGTAGAAATTTACATTAACAATTAATTTATAACGCGTATATGCAACACGTAATTTTCTTATGTAGAGCAGCGCGTTATGGTTAATTACGTGCAGTCGATGTTCTACTAGTTGGTAAAACGCTCGACCGGCGCGTTTAAGCTCGGTCTTTAATAATTTAATATTTAGTCTTATGGAAAAAGAATCAATTTTTAAGATCCTGTGGGAGAAAGTTTCAAAAAAGAAACCTGTATGTTTTCTTGGTCTTCTAAAAAAGAAGTGGAAAGCATTGGTTTCTTGGCTACGGCTCAAAAAGATAAAAAATGATGATGATGTAAAAACAAAAGAATGGATTCGTCCCATTGCTCATGTGATTATGGCGAGTTTGTATGCTTTAGTGGTTTCAATTGTTTTGACAATTTTATTGTTTGTCTTCTTTGATCCAAAATGGTGGCAAGCACTGCTCTATGTAATTGCATTTGCAATTCTTGGAGTAGGTGTTTATGTCGCTCATTGGCTTTCGTCTCTTACTGAGACATTGCCGAATAACTGGCGAGCAAGAACTATCTTTGGATGGTCTGTCGGTTATCAAGGAGAAGGAGTCGGATTCCTTATTCCTTGGGTGGAGAGATTCGAACCACCTATTCTACCGGACACAGACGGCAAAGCAACCTTTCATACTAAGCTGCTTATAATACAAATGTATTCTGAACAGTTTGGAAATGAAGGAAAAAAAGGAATCTTATCAAGACAAATGGCAGACCTTGAGACGGAGGACGCCTATGGTGTCGGTATAGACGCCGGTATTTATGGAAGTATCGGCGGGTCTGCAAAAACAGATAAAGAAAGATTTGAAGCATTCCACAAAGCTGTTTTTGTTACCGGAGATAAGTTTATCCATCGTATAGAGGATGTGTCGGAAGGACACCTTCGAACTTGCTACTCTCAGTTAAAGCTTAAAAAAGCTTTAACTCTGGGAGGAGAAAAACTCTGGGAGGATAAGAAGTTCCTTAAAACAAGAGAGGAGACCCAAGATGCCTATGAGGACACTGGTTTTGCGGTTAGAGATGCAAAAGGATTTGTGGTAAAAGGACTTGCTGTTCCCAAAATTATTTTGGATGCAAACCAGCAAAGTAAAGCTGACGGTATCCGAGGGGAAGGCGAGCACTTAAGAGCTCAAAAGGGTCTTATCCGGATTCTTGATGAACTAAAAAAGAAAGGTCATTCCGGAGATTATTACCTTATCAAGGAATACACAGAGACAATGTCTGACATGAACGATGCTACTTTCTTCTTGAGTGGATTACCTGGTGTGAATTCCCGCTCTGGTGATGGATTGGATTCTCAAAAAACGAATCCGATGGTGCCGCAGCCGGTTCTTGATTTATCATCAAAGAAAAAGAAATCGGAGAAATCTGTTTCAGAAGAAGCGAAACAGGATTAGTAACTAATCATATATTAAAAATATGAAGAATTTTATTTTTGATGTGGTTAGTGCGAGTACTGTAACCACATCAACAGAAGTTGTCTCAGAGGGGGTGAGCATTCTTCCTGTGGGGATCATTATCCTTGTTTCGATTGTTGTTCCAGTCGTTGCTTTATTGTTCGCTGTGGTGCGAATAAAAAACAGCCGTGAAGAAAGTGCATCGGCTCAAACCGACTCTTCTGATGACAAAAAAGAGGAAGAAGAAGTTGTCGTCAAAACCAAGAGAGACTGGTCTTTCATTTGGACCGGCTTAGCAATTCTTTTTTGGGTGTCTGTGGCTTCCGTTATCTTGTGGTTCGCCGTTCAGTGGATAGTTTCTCTGAGTGATGATCCTGTCGTGATACAGCCCGTAGCTGTTGCGGCTCCACCCATTTCAGGGATAGATAGGTATTACTTTTTCTGTTTTGAGGGAGGTGGCTATAGTCGGACATGTTCCGACAGAGAAGGCAACAAATTTATGGTCACTGTGGAACATTATGTTCCGGGAGAAGTCCTCAACTTCGTGGTTTCTGGAAACACTTATACTAGATATACAAGTGATACAAACTCCTCGACAAGGGGTCTGTATAAACAGGGATCAACTGAAGGAGTTTGGACTCTTTCTTTTGAAGATGGTGGTGCCGTTGGTACTGCCGTAGAGACTAAAGGAGATGTGGGGGAAAGATATGAAATTTTTCTCCTACCTCTATAAACACAAAGGAGGTTGCGTATGCAACCTCCTTTTGTTTGTGTGGACAAAATAAGTGGGAAAAAATACCGGTGTGGTGTATTATAAAGATATAATTAAAAAACTTATGTTATTAAAAAGATACAAAAAAATAGTAAAAACATTGTCCGCACTTGCTCTAGTTGTGCCTTTTGGGGTTTTTGCAGCGCCGGCGGATGTGGGCACAGGAGAAATAAAGAATCCGATCGGGGATGCGACCTTTAATTCCATTTTGACAAACCTTTTAAATATATTAGTGGCGCTTGGTGCTATTGTGCTTGCTATAATGATCGTGTACACTGGCTTTCTTTTTGTACGCTCTGGTGGAAATGAAGAACGGCTCAAAGAGGCAAAAAATTCACTTACTTATGTGATAATAGGTGGTGCAATTATTCTCGGAGCTCTTGGTATACAGGAAGTGATCAAAGACACAGTAGATATCATTACCAGTTAGACTGTTTAGATCATATCGTGTTACAAAATATAAACAAAAGAATCAAAAAAAATATGCTGATCGGATCTGTTGTCGGTAGTTTGACATCAATTATGCCATTACAGGCACTTGCCGCGGCATCGATCTGGTGTGACTCTGCAGGGGATTGTTCGTTTAAGATATTTGTTGGCGGAGTTATCGATAGTATATTAAAACCGATCGTTCCGATCATTGTAGGGCTTACTGTTGTAATGTTCTTGTGGGGTTCGACACAATATCTCACGCACGGAGAAGATCCTGAACAAAGATCAGAAGGGAAAAGGAAGATGCTCTTGGGGATCATTGCTCTTGCAATGATGGTAAGCTTTTGGGGATTTGCAAAATTGCTTAAAACAACATTCTTTTAAATATATGACAAAAATAAAAAAAGCGGCAGTTTTCATTACTTTGGTAGCTTTTCCAAGTATTTTATTTGCAGCAGATCCTCCTGCAAATGATTTTGCTATATTTCTTGGTACTTTCAAAGAAATATTAATGAAGCTCGTACCGATAATCGTGTCCATTGCCGTTGTTGTCTTTTTGGTTGGGGTTACCAAATTTATTCGCTCCGCGGACCAACCTCAAGAAAGGGAACAGGGAAGACATCTTATTGTCTATGGCATTGTTACTCTTTTCGTAATGCTGTCTATGTGGGGTCTGGTTGCTTTTATTGTAAATACTTTTTTTGGCAACGTGACCGATTATGAGCTCAAGAATAGTGATGTTCCGGTATTAACGCAATAGAAGATCAGATAAATTATGAAAAGTAAAATTATTGGATGGTTTATGTGCGGGATAGCAGTTTGCTGTATGTTAGTGAATAAGGCATCAGCAGCAAGCAGTGATATTCTAGATCTTGAAGATAGTGTTTTGGAATTACTGGGGTCTATTGTCCCTATTATTATTGGGATAGCTGTCGTTTTCTTTTTGTGGGCCGGTGTCAGGTTCATGAGGGCAGAGGATAACTCCGAAGAGCGTCAGAATGCGCGAGATTTAATGATCTACGGTATTGTCGGTATTCTTGTTATGGTGTCATTGTGGGGGATTATTCAATTCTTTGGAAATGTGCTTGGTATTACACCGGGTAGCGACAAAAATCTGGACACATTTAAGGAGATGATCATAAGCGAGTAAACTATATCGGTATATCCACATATTCTATTGCTATATGGTGTTTGTAGTATTATAATTCAGAGTATAGCATTGTCAGGAATATATAATAAAAACAATGTTTTGTATTATTAATTATTAATAAATTTAAGTAAAATGAAAAAAATAGCATTATTATCAGCAGCAAGTGTGTTCTCACTATTACTTGTTGTACCGTTGGTAGCTTTTGGAGCAGCTGATTTTGGTCCAATTGAAAATTTGGTTACCGGAGTGGGCGGGATTGTGACCTTGCTTCCTCCTATTATTATAGGTATCGCAGTGGTTTACTTCCTTTGGGGGGTTGTTAAGTTTGTCGGTGCGGGCGACGATGAAGAAAAACGTGGATCAGCAAAACAGATCATTACTTATGGACTTATTGGTATTATGGTCATGGTTGCACTCTGGGGAATTATTGATGTTCTAATGAGTATTCTTGGGCTTGATGATGGGGGAGGAGCTCCAGACATAAACCTTCTTGATTAAAAGGAAGTTGTTAATATAAACAGACGATGGATTTTATTGACAAAATATATGAAGAAATAGTTAATCCTTTCATATGGCTTATGTTGGCGGTTGCCGGAGTCTATTTTGTTTGGGGAGTATTTCTTTTCGTTAAAGATTATGATGATGAAGGGGAGAGATCAAATGGTAAACGACATCTTGTGTATGGGATAATTGGTTTGGCTGTAATACTCTCTGTGAAAGGTATCATTGCTCTTATAACAGACACTGTTAGTTTATAATCCTGACATTAAAACTCATAAAAACAAAAACCCCGAGAGGGGTTTTTGTTTTAGGAAGGGGGAGGACTTGGCGCCGCTTCTAAATTTACACTTCGTGCTTCACACTTGTGTTCATTAAGAGTCCTCGACCCTGTCGCTCCGCTCCGAATTTTCGTTTCTCAGATTCGGACTTCGTGCGGATTTTTTTCAGGTCCTCTTCCCGGCAGGCACGGGACTTGGTCACGAGTCACTAATCCTTTTGTTCGTCCTATTGGACTCCAAAACGCTAAGTGCTCTCCTCCTTACAGGAGCTGTCCACTCATTGGATCTTTTGTTTCGTTTCACTCACAAAAGCTCTCAATGAGTCTTGCGAAGCTCCAAGTATTCGCTTCTCACCCCGACTCGCAGCCCCTTCTCCTACACTTCGTTACGGAGTGGGGACCCGCTGCTCCGTCTTTCAAGTCCTCTCCCCGGCAACAAATAAACGGTGATAATGCTACACATTACCACCGTTTATTTGTATTGTGCCGGGGAGAGGACTTGAACCTCCACGGATTGCTCCACTTGCTCCTAAGGCAAGCGCGTCTACCAATTTCGCCACCCCGGCATTTATGGGTGTTCGTATATTCTATACTATTTGGATATTTTTTTCTAGTAATATTTCGGATGAAAGTTTAACCACCATTTTTTGTCATTTCGAAACAAAGCATTTAGCGTAGGGAGAAATCGCTTAAATATGGAAGTATGACAACGTATAAGGGATTCACGACTCGGGTTGACACCCTCGCTGCACTGCGATTTGTATTCAATCGCTACGCTCTTGAACAAATCGGGAGCCTCCTAAAGTCGAAATGACAAAACGAACGTCACTTTGTCATCTCGACGTCAGGACTTGTCCCACGATTACTAAGTATCGCTGGACCTGCCTGTCGGTAGGCGCGGCTCGGCGACAGGTACTCGCTTCGCTCGTTCAAATCTATTGTCGTCACAAGTCACTAAGCATATTTTTCGTTCTCGCAAGGCGGGCTCAAAGATAAACACAGGACTTGTCCCACGATTACTAAGTATATTTCTTCACAAAGCTCCTTCAAATTTCTTGTCGTCACAAGTCACTAAGTATATTTTTCGTTCTCGCAAGGCGGGCTCAAAGATAAACACAGGACTTGTCCCACGATTACTAAGTATATTTCTTCGCAAAGCTCCTTCAAATTTCTTGTCGTCACAAGTCACTAAGTATATTTTTCGTGCTTCGCACTCAAATCTACTAAGTGCTCGCGACCCCGGCTCACCTATTTTTCTTCCATTTCATTACAGAAAAATTATGGTTCCGCCTCGGACAAGCGTCGCAAGCAAAGCAGTTTGCTTGCTAAAACAAAAGCACCCTAAACGGGTGCTTTTGTTTTGCGCTTGTCCGCCCAGTAGGACTTGAACCTACGACCGTTCGCTTAAGAGGCGACTGCTCTACCAACTGAGCTATGGGCGGTAATAAAAAAATCAGTAATTTACTGACTCTCAATAAAAGCATTATACTAAAAAAAATAGAAAAATCCAGACCAATTTGAACTTTTATTCCAAATTATTTACAACAGGAGCTTTACAATTTGTCTCTTGTTCGAAAGCAAAGCAGTTTGCTTTCTCCTCGGGCACAAATTACTAAGTATTATTCGGAGCAAAGCTCCTCAAATACTAAGTACCCCCTTCCTTACAGGAACTGTACACCTTTTGGATATTTTATACATTCGCTGCTCTCATTTTAAAATATCTCAAAAGGTTTTACAAAGCTCCAAGTGTTCGCTTCTCACCCCGCCTCGCAGCCCCACCTTCCGCTTCGCTACAGGTAGGGACCCGCTGCTCCGGCTTTCGACCCCCGCTCCGTGCTACAAAACAATAAATATGACATACTATCGCATGTCATATTTTCGTTTTGTGCCCGAGGCGGGGGTCGAACCCGCATCCCGTTAGGGACACGATTTTAAGTCGTGCGCGTATACCAATTCCGCCACTCGGGCAAGTCTACAATGATTTTAAGAACTCTCTGCCAAAACCCCTTTTTAAATATTTTTCTCTTTTTCTCGCACTATTTCTTGTTTTACATTCTTCGGAATATATAAGCGTAAATGGAGAATAATATTTTGTCTTCCTCACATATCCTAAATTATGTTCATTAAAGCGTCTTTCAACACAATTTGTCAAACCAACATAGATGTAATTTTTTTCATTACTTCTTGTCGCGTAAACATAATGAATCATTTTTATT
Source organism: Minisyncoccota bacterium (assembly GCA_023137615.1). Taxonomy (GTDB): domain Bacteria; phylum Patescibacteriota; class Minisyncoccia; order Phycocordibacterales; family JAGLOS01; genus JAGLOS01. The sequence continues at coordinate 9,407 of JAGLOS010000002.1, forward strand.
ATATGTTAATTATTTGATTCTGCCCTTTGAGGCCTAGACCGGAATCGAACCGGTGCATGTCGGTTTTGCAGACCGAAGCGTTACCACTTCGCCACTAGGCCTCAAAGGGCAGAATCGGAGTTGTTCAATTGTTAGTGTACATCATACATGTCGGTTTTGCACCTGCCTGCCGGCAGGCAGGGACCGAAGCGTTACCACTTCGCCGCAAGGCTAAAAAGATACGATAAGTTATATTCTAAGAGTTATTCAAGAGCTCGTCAATTTTTTGTCTGTTCTTTTCGCCTTTGTCGATCTCGATCTCAAAAAAAGGTATTCGTTTTAGTTTGATATTTTTTTTGACGAAATTGCGCAGGTCGGTGCGTTTGCGTTTTGCGAATTCGAGAGCGTTTAGTTCTTTATCTTCAGGAAGTACCGTGATATAGATCGTTGCTCTTTTGAGATCGGGAGAAATAGAACAGTTTGTTACTGTGATGAGGGAAGTCCTGTTGGATTCTTTTTCAAGAAACAATGCCGTGTATTGCCGCAGTTGTTCCGCCACCTTTTCCTGTCGTAGATTAGCCATGTATTACATTAGTTAGATCAGTTACTTTGGTATGAGTTTTAGTCATCTTATTTAGTTACCATTGTATATGGCTCGAGAACATCACCTTCGGCAATATTGATCTTCGATTCTATTTGCGCGCCAAATTCGGTATCTTCTTTCACTTCGGAAATTTTTACTTTTTGTGATTGTAGTTCAAGTATTTTTCCTTCTCCGATAAGATTTTCTCGCCGAATTATTCTTACGGAAACACCTGTTTCGATCTTTCCTTCAAGCACTTTTCCACCCAAGACTTGGATGTTTCTTTGCTGACTGAATATTCTGATGACCTTTACTTTACCGGTAGTCTCTTCCACTTGTACTTTGGGAGTTCGTTTTTTTGCTTCTTCTTCAAGCCACTCTGCCATTTTGTAGATTATGTTAAACGTTTCGATGGTTATGTCACCTTGTTCTGCTGCAGAGCGAGCTTGTGAATCAGTATTTACATTAAATCCGATTATGATGGCGTCTTTTGTCCCAGAAGCCATTTTTATGTCTTTTTCGGTTATTGCTCCGACACCGGTTTGAATGACCTTCAACAGAGTTCTTTCAAGTTGGATCTTTTCTATTTCATGTTTAACCGCATCAAGTGTGCCCGCAACATCAGCTTTGAGTATGAGTGGTATACAGAAAAGTTCTTTGTTATTTGTAGCGATGTCTATTTCAAAAGCTTTTTTTTCTGCCGGCTTAAAGGCGGTAGCGCATAATTCAGCATCTTTTTTCTTTGAAAAAGAAACAAAAGAAGATCCGACACTTGGAATCTTGTTCCACCCAATAATAGTTACAGGGGAAGAGAATTGAGCTTCGTTGATTGTCTTGCCTAAAAAATTTTCGAAGATCCTCACAGGAGCAACAGCGTCTTCAGCCACCACATACATTCCGCGTTCAAGCTTCCCGTTTGTAATGATCAGTGTTGCTGAAATACCTTTTTGTGGATCTACTTTTGATTCGATCACTATACCCTCGGCCCTTTTGCCGGTTTCTCCTTTGAGCTCAGCCATCTCTGCTACAAGTAGCATCATGTCAAGTATCTCAGGAATACCCTTGCCGGTTTTTGCTGAAATAGGTTGTACCGGTATATCTCCACCATACCCCTCAATGTATATCTCATTTTCCGAAAGCGAATTTTTTGTTTTCTCTATGTCAGCGCCCGGTTTGTCGATCTTGTTTATAGCAATGATATATGGAATGTCAGCGTCTTTGATCGCCCGAAGTGCTTCGAGTGTTTGTGTCTTTACTCCATCTTCCGCAGAAACAACAAGAATGGCAATATCTGCGACAACAGCACCGCGTGAGCGCATATCAGAAAACGCCTCATGCCCGGGAGTGTCGAGGAATGTGATCTTTTTTATATCGCCTTCTTTTGTTGTGTGTTCCACCTCATATGCGGAAGTGTGTTGTGTGATGCCACCGGCTTCACCTTCAACCACATTACTCTTACGGATGTAATCGAGAAGGGCGGATTTGCCATGGTCGATATGTCCCATAATGACAATAATAGGAGGACGCTCAACAGTTGTGTTGTCTTGTGTATTTGTCATATTCGTTTTTATTGATCTTTAATCCCTATAAGATGTGCGACTCTGCCTTTTCTAGAGCTTTTTTCTCTTCCTCAGATAGTTCAAATTCAGAAGTACCACTTTGTACCGGTTTTGCAAATGCGCTAAATCGATCTCGTCCATAAAGACTGGATATGATAACGCCATTTTTCTCTTCATCAAGAAGAGCGATCGCGAAGCTCTGGTTGCCACCGGAGCCGGTTCCCTTAAAAGCATTGAAACGAACAGTCCCAAGCCCGCGAATGCTTTTTTGAATGCGTGCGTCCAATTTGTCTATTTCCTTAGCAATCTCTTGATTGATGACTATCTGACGCTCAACATTATCTTTGACGAGCACAAAACTATCTTCAAGGGATTTTGCATCTTTACCTTTCAAAAAGTTTTTTAACTTGATCTCCAGTCGGATGATCCAAATTGTAAGGACAAGAACAAGCCCGACAAGAGCGTATAAAAGAACATCCATGCTTATCATTGGAGTTTCCATAGTTAGTTACTATACAACATTTGGACCTGTTTGGAAAGGTGTTTATACACGATTGTTGCATATATGACAATTCGATAGTATCGTAAAGAAACATACATATATGAAGAGAATATATTTAGATAATGCGGCAGCTACTCCTCTTGATAAACACGTTTTTGATGGAATGAGACCTTTTTTGAAAGATTTGTTTGGAAATCCAAGCACTCTTTATGAAGAAGGTGTTGTAACAAAACATGCTGTCGAAAAAGCGCGTGAGAGTATTGCTGATATAATGGTGGCGCACAAAGATGAGATCTGTTTTACCGGGAGCGGTACGGAATCAGACAATCTTGCTGTACAGGGCGTTGTAAGAGCATCGTTGGGTGTATATTCTAAACCACATGTAATAACAAGCTCCATTGAACACCCCGCCGTACTTGAGACGGTTAAAATACTTGAAAAAAAAGGTGTTATCGAGGCGACATATATTGGAGTAAATGAAAAAGGTCTTGTTGATTCGAAAGAAGTCAAAGAAGCTCTAAAAGGAAATACCGTACTAGTGTCTGTTATGTATGCAAATAGTGAGGTCGGAACGGTACAGCCGGTGCGTGAGATCGTAAAAATGGTACGTGAAGTACGTGATTCGCGTAATGTAGGGTATCCGTATGTACACACAGATGCGTGTCAGGCAGTGAATTATCTTAGAATGTCTGTAGAAAAACTAGGTGTGGATCTTATGACATTCAACGGTTCAAAAATATATGGTCCAAAAGGGATCGGGATGTTGTATATACGGCGTGGTGTGAATATTGAGCCGATTGTATTTGGTGGCGGGCAAGAGAGTGGTTTGCGTAGTGGTACGGAAAATGTTGCTGGAATCATTGGAATATCAAAAGCATTGGAAATCACAGAAAGTATTAAAGAAAAAGAATCGCAACGGCTTGTAACTCTCCGTGACTATTTTATGCAACAATTAGAAGAGATTTCTTTGGGCATTGTGATAAACGGGGATAGACAGAAGAGATTACCCAACAATGTACACATTACTGTTCCGGACATTGAGGATGATGTGTTAGTTGTAGAACTTGATGCAAAAGGGATTGCATGCTCATCAAAAAGTGCGTGTAAAACCAAAGCAGAAGGCGCTTCTCATGTTGTGTTGGCAATGAGGGGGGAAGTGAAAGGAAGTCACCTCAGATTTTCTCTTGGAAGAGATACGACAAAAAAAGATATTAATTATACAGTTAATGCTTTGCGTGGTATTCTAAAGAAATATAAAGACATCAATTTTCAATAACTTTATACTTTATTACTTTTAACTTTCTACTACATTTATGTACAAAGCAAAAAAATATGACGATCTTCTGGGCTTGGATGGTTTTAGTAACGGACTTTTAAAGGATCACTTTACCCTTTATGAAGGATATGTGGCAAATACAAACAAGATAGCGGATATACTTGCGGACAAAATGAAAAGTGGCGGTGTGGGTACTTCTGAATATTCCGAACTCAAAAGACGGTTTGGGTGGGAATTTAACGGAATGCGATTACATGAATACTACTTTGATAATCTTACGAAAAGTGCGACACCCCTTGACCCGCAGTCAAAATTAGCAAAGAAGATAATCGAGTCTTTTGATTCTCTGGAGCAGTTTGAGCAGGATCTCAAATCAACCGGCGCGATGCGTGGTATCGGGTGGGTTGTATTGGCGTATGACAAAGATGCTGGTAAGTTGTTTAACACATGGATCAGTGAACATGACGGCGGACATCTAGCCGGTGCAACACCTCTTTTGGTTATGGATGTTTTTGAACATGCTTTTATTGCAGATTATGGTTTGAAGAGAGTTGAGTATATCGAAAATTTTTGGAATGCGATCGCTTGGAGGAAGGTGGAAGCACGATTAAAATAAGATATTTCTAAAATATCTTACTAAGACGTATTTAGTCCGATAGGTATAAGTACGTCTTAGTTGAATATTTTAAAATTTTACAAACAAAAAAGAAAAAAAAGATTAAAATCTTTTTGGAAAATTAAAAACCCCGTAACGTAAGTTACGGGGTTTTAGTATGTAACGAGAACATGTTGATTACTCATTACCACATATATGGATAAATGTAGTATCATTAAGAAATGGACATGGAAGAACTAAATAAATCACAACTTATTCTTTTGGCTCTTTTGGTCAGTTTTGTCACTTCGATAGCAACAGGTATTGTTACGGTGACGCTCATGGACCAAGCTCCTCCCGGAGTTACCAAAACGATTAACAATATTGTTGAAAGAACGGTAGAGATCGTCCAACCGGAGAAAGAAACACAGATCATTACACAAGAGACGGTCATTCGGGAAAGTGATCTGATCAAGGATGCGGTACAAAAAAATATCGCCGGACTTGTTATCTTGTATACACAAGAAGACGAGGCGAAGAGGGAGGTTGGAAGCGGATTTCTTGTAACGTCTGACGGTTTTTTTGCAACTGATATAGATAGTGCCCTTCTTTCTGTCGAAGAAAAGGTGTTTGCGGAATATGGCGGTAGATCCTTTAAGACGCGTCTTGTTTCATACGATGAAGATATCTATGCTGCGATCATGCAACTGGACGAGCTTGTGCAAGAGGACGAAGAAGAGGTGAATGAAGCGTTCTTTACTCCGGTTGTATTGTCCCAAAGCTCTCCGGTATTGGGAGACGCAGTGATCGTGATCAATGCGACAGGCGGTGTTGAGATCGCCTCAGGCATTGTAACCCATATTGAAAAAGAAAAAGTCGAACTGGAGGATGGTTCGGTTTCAAATAACAATATCAAGTTCATATACACCGATATAATAATGGCAGGATCTGTTGATGGCGGACCACTCGTTTTTTTGAATGGTGAAGTTGGTGGTTTGGTATTTGTTTCGAAAAATGACGATCTTCTTGCCATACCTGCTCAAACGATCCAAAACATGATAAATGTTGTTATACAACAAGGTGTTGAAACTGCTGCTCAAAATGCCCAAAGCGCGGCTGTTTTGTCCGGCGTAGAAGGAATTATCGAGTCTGAAGAGTCTGTTGAGACAGAAACAGAGGTCCCGACCCTGCAGTAAAGAGTAAAAAATTAGACAGGTTTTATGTCAGTCAGATTTTCCGCAACTCCGGCGGGGTTGACTGATTTGTATAATAGTTGTATTGTTTACGGACATCCAGAAGGGCTTTTTGACTGAAAACTCAATATCATAGCTTTTAAATTTTTATATTATGCCTCCATTTCAAAATTTTACATCAAAAGCACGAGAAGCGATTCGCAGGGCTCATGAGCTTGCTATTGAGCGTGGTCAAAATCACGTGAATTCACTTCATTTACTCACAGCACTTATCTTACAAGAAGAAAGTATGGTTCTTTCTATTTTGGAGAAGCTTGAAGTGGACACGATGATGTTAACCGATTCTCTTGTTGAATTGATCGAGACGGGTGAAGAAAGCGGATCTACCGCGTCACAGTCGTACCAGATATATCTTACTCAAGAACTTGCTCAAACACTTGAGGGCGGTTCAAAGGTTGCGGCAGAACTTAAAGACGAATTTGTTTCAACAGAACATTTGTTCATCGCACTCTTTGATGTTCCCGGTCAAGCCAGAGAGACGCTTGCTCGTTTTCGAATTACCAAGGATAACGTAATGCGTATACTCAAAGAATTGCGGGATAACAACATCACTGACGTGACCGGTGAAAAGAAATTTCGAGCGATTGCAAAATATACACGCAATCTAACCAAACTGGCATCAGAGGACAAGCTCGATCCGGTCATTGGTCGGGATGACGAAATAGGTCGTATTATGCAGATATTATCTCGCCGTACCAAGAATAACCCAATACTCATTGGTGAAGCTGGTGTGGGTAAGACTGCCGTTGTAGAAGGTCTGGCACAGCGTATGGCAAAGAACGATGTTCCCGAGAGTCTCAAAGAAAAAGAGTTGGTGTCACTTGATCTGGGTGCGCTTATCGCGGGGACAAAGTATCGTGGTGAATTCGAGGATCGACTCAAAAAGATCATGAAAGAGATCGAGAGATCAGAGGGGAAAGTGATATTATTCATTGATGAGATCCATACGATCGTCGGCGCGGGTGCCGCGGAAGGATCAATGGATGCGTCAAATCTTCTCAAGCCGGCGCTTTCTCGTGGAGAACTTCGGGCGATCGGTGCGACAACTCTCAAGGAGTATCAAAAACATATTGAAAAAGATCCCGCACTTACCAGACGATTTCAACCAGTGTATGTAAATGAGCCATCTATAGAAGATGCTGTCGCTATTTTGCGAGGACTCAAAGAAAAATATGAGCTCTTTCATGGTGTGAGGATTACAGATGATGCTATTTTGGCGGCGGTGAATTTGAGCAGTCGATATATTGCTGATCGTTTTCTTCCCGACAAGGCGGTTGATCTTGTTGACGAAGCTGCATCGGCGTTGCGTATATCATTGGAAAATAAACCACCGGAGCTTGAAGAGGCACATCGTAAGATAATGCGTTTTGAGATTGAAAAAGAGGCACTTAAAAAAGATCTAAAAGGGGGTGACGGACGTTCGAAAGAAACCAAGAACGTAAAGACTCGAATGAAAAAGATCGAGAAAGAGATTGCGGATCTTCGTGAGAATACCAGAGAGCTTGAGCTTAAATGGAAAAATGAAAGAGGGACTCTTTTGGAGATACGTGAAATAAAAAAAGAGATGGAAGCGTTGCGTGTTGAGGCGGAAAACGTTGAAATTAAAGCTGATCTCGAGCGAGCTGCAGAAATACGATACGGAAAGATACCGACTCTCGAGAAAGAACTAAAAGTAAAATTGGGACGACTCAAAAAATTGCAAAGTTCACGACGTATACTGAAAGAGGAAATAACCGAGGGGGATATTGCGGATGTTGTGTCTCGTTGGACAAATATTCCGGTTACCCGAATGCTTGAGGAAGAAGCAAGAAAACTTGCACGCATGGAAGAGACCTTACATAAGCGAGTTGTTGGACAAAATAAAGCGGTAGAAAAGATCGCGGATGCTGTAAAGAGATCACGTGCCGGTATTTCCGATCCGGACCGTCCGATTGGTTCATTCATGTTTTTGGGTCCAACGGGTGTTGGAAAGACAGAACTCTCCAAAGCTCTTGCGGAATTTATGTTTAATGACGAAAAATCACTTATCCGAGTTGATATGTCGGAATTCATGGAGAGACACGCCGTCTCGAAACTCATTGGTTCTCCTCCGGGATATGTGGGTTATGAGGAGGGAGGTGGTCTTACCGAGATGGTGCGACATCGACCATATTCCGTTATTCTCTTTGATGAAATAGAAAAGGCACATCCGGAGGTATTTAATATTCTTTTGCAAGTGCTCGACAACGGTCATCTGACCGATGCCAAAGGGAGAAAGGTGAATTTCAAAAATTCGGTTATCATTTTGACTTCGAATATTGGTTCGGAACATATTGCAAAAATGCAATCATTCGGCTTTGGTGCCGGTGACGTGGCAGGTGACTATGAAGTTGCAAAGGGCAAGGTGATGGATAGTTTGCATGATTTTTTTCGCCCAGAGTTTTTGAATCGACTTGATGAAATACTTCTTTTTGATATTTTGTCAAAAGACGCGATCGCAGAGATCGTTAAAATACAGGTTGGGAAAGTAGTGAAAAGACTTGCCGAGAAAGATGTAAAACTTGTTATGGATGACAAGGTGTTGGAATATCTTGCAAAAGAAGGATACGATCCGCAATATGGTGCACGACCTTTGAAGAGGATCATACAAAGCAAGATACTTAATAAGGTCGCGGAACATATGATCACCAACAATATGCTCACCGGCGCTACGGTACATGTCGAAAAGAGAGGAAAAGAGATCAATGTGCGTGTTGAGAAAAGGAGAGGAAGAAAGAAAAAGAGTGAGGGGATAAAAGAGAAAGTTTTGACTTAAAAAGAAAATTTGCTTAGAATGTAATACGTACTTTTAAAAGTACGTATTACATATGCGTCGGTGGCGGAGTGGTCAATCGCGGCGGACTGTAAATCCGCTGACTTTATGTCTACGTTGGTTCAAATCCAACCCGGCGCACAAAATACCAAAACCAGAGCGAAAACTCTGGTTTTGTTGTATTTGTTACGCCGGGTTGGATTTGAACGACGAAAAGTTAAATTCGACTAGGGATTGTAAAAGAAATATTTTATTGAAAATTATTTATCCACTGAATTTTTTATGTCTCTCATTCTCTCTTGGTATAATATAATTACTTATGGATACGGTAAGAGGAAAAGAAGTGCATGAGAATAGGGTTTTGATAGAGAAGCTTGTTGGTAAGCTTCTATCTTCGGGTAGCATTACGGATTCTGATATACCGGAAACAACTTTATTATTCAGAAAAACACTTGTGCGTCACCCGAATAAAACTCCTCGGGAACGTGTTGAAATATTAGTAAGTGAATTTCACAAATACAAGGACGAACATAAAAGTGTTTCTAATACCGTACAAAAAAATACTCCAATTATTACAGAACAAGTCGTGTCTGTTGTAAAAGAGCACAAGCCCTCGGAGGTGGATCAAAAGATCGTTGTTGACCCGCAAGAACAAATGCTTATAACAAAAATCATTGGTAATCTTCTTGAAAACGACAAAGATATTCCTCTTGTATTAAAAACCAAAGCGGACGATTTTTTGACATTCGAGTCAAAATATATTCTTGGTACCGGAGTAAGTGAGCCGGTTGTTCAGAGACTTATCGAGAATTTGCTTAAAGATTTCAAACAGAAAAAGGGTCTTGTAAAAAAACATGCACCTGTCTCTGAGCCGGTCCTGCCGGTTGCAAAACAGGCAGTAGAGAAAATTGTTGAATCAAAAGAACCATCAGATGAGTTGCAAGCAAGCCCCGTTGACGCTCGATTATATCCTCAAAAAGCAGAAGAAAAAGAGATTCGCAAACAACCACAGGTGCAACCTATTGTACAGGCATCGCAGATACAGTCGCAAATATTACATAAAACATCTACTGAATTACTCTCTGACCAAACAGAAAGACCTGTTGACATAACACCGCAACTTGCTCAACAGATGCCTAAGCAGCAAATATCGACATCAACGAAGACAGAGATTGCTGAGCAGATAGCGTCTCTTTCACAGCCCGAAGTGAAAGTTGGAGCTTCTGAACAAACACAGCAAACACAACAGACATCGCAAAGTTCATTAAAAGAAGAAAAAGTGTTTGGTACAAAAGTCATGTCACCTGTCGCACAAGCGCCACTGAGAAATATGCCCGGGATAAAGAGCAATGTTCAAGGAGTGCCTCTTTCTACCGTACAACGATCCAAAAAGTCTTTAGCAGAAAAGATGATGCAAGCAGCTCGACAGGCAGATGAATCAAATCCTTTGGTATCAAGTCAGCATCCCACCGAGATGCCAAAGAGACCGCTTGGAAGAAAGAATCTTTCGCAAATACAAAAAAAAGCATTTGAAGCAGACATAAGAAATGTAAAAATAAAAGAAGAGGTTGTCCAACCAATTCCACAAGATACTTCAAAGAAAAACGAACAACAAAAACAAATTGCACATCAAGTTGCTCAAAGTATCAAAGAAAAAAAGGGGAGTTTGGAAAATAACATGTCTTCTGCATCAAATACAAAAATGATGTTTGATAGAAGTTTTAATCTGGACGGTACGCGTATTCAAAAAAAACACGAAATACACGGTCAACAAAAAGACCTTTTTGGAAAATATGTATCAGAGAGAGTTGACGCGGTCATCAAAGTTGTGCGCGAGCACGGTGTAACAGATGAGGAAAAAATACAAAACACCAAAGATTCGTTAACTACGCAGGCTCAGAAAATTGTGGATGATCAGAGCGTCTCTATCAGCGAAAGGATCAGTATTCTTGATAAGATGTTCAGTGAAAAGCAACTTCAATTTGCCGCCGCCGGGCGTGTCGATATAACATCTTCCATCAAACAATTAGTGGATCCGATAATGGAGAGAGCAAAACAGGAGATTCGTACAAAAGACGAACAGGGTGATGTAAAGTTTATGGATACATTGCATAACACATTGCATTTTAAGGTGAGACATCTCTTTGGGACCGATATGGAAAAAGATAAGATCAAAGCTGAATTAGAGGAAGAATATATTAAGCACAAGACTTTTTATCTCAAAGGCGCGAAATGAGATAAAAGAGGTTTCGGAACGTCATACTTGATTTATTTTGTTATTTCTAGTATGATTGCTCCTATTGTAACGGTAGAAAACCAAGAATTATGTCACAGAATCAATTGATCAAATTACAGTGCACCAAGTGTAAGAACCTTAATTACTGGTCACGAAAGAACAAAAAGCTTGTTGTGCGGAAAATTGAGCTTGAAAAGTATTGTAATACTTGCCGGGCAAAGACACTTCATAAAGAGATCAAAAAGAAATAACAAAAGAAAACAGCCCATAAGGGCTGTTTTCTTTTGTTATGCGGGCCCACGAGGACTCGAACCTCGGTCAACGGTTTTGGAGACCGTTATTCTACCACTGAACTATAGGCCCAATTGAATTTTTAATAAGACGGACTTTTCACGAACCAATCTTTTCAACTTTCAATTTGTTTAGTATATAGAAAAAAAATTAAAACTGCAAAAAATTACTAACATACCCAAGGGTTTTTTCTTGTTCGTCAAATTGTACCCACTTTGTTCGCGTATCCTTTTTGAACCATGTTTTTTGACGTTTTGCATAATGCCAGATCGCGGTTTCGAGTTGTTCGAGCATTTGATCCTTTGGGAGTTTGTTTTGTAGATAGAGAGCAAGGTATTTATATTCGAGTCCGATCTCTTCCATGCGTCTCCATGATACACCTTGATCGTTCATCCTTTTTGCTTCTGCTACCATACCTCGGCGCATGCGTTTAAGTAAGCGTTTGGATATTCTTTTCTTTAATACATTGTCTTCTGTGGTGATACCGATCTGTAGTACATCGTATTTACTTGAGGGCCGGATCTCCATGTGGGGGACACGACCGAGCTTTGTTGCGATCTCGATCGCGCGTATAAGCCGATGAGGATTGTACCTGTCTATTTCACTAGCACGATGTTTGTCGAGTTTTTTGAGTTGAGCAAAGAGATTTTCTGTTGAAAGTTTCCCCAATTTTTTACGCAGGATCAAGTTCGGTTTGACTTCAGGGAAAAGGATGTCGTCAACGACAGCTTGAATATAAAAGCCGGTGCCGCCACACAGGATAGGGAGCTTGTTTCGTCGCGCGATGTCTCGGATCGCTTTTTCTGCCTCGCGTTTGAAACGCGATACACTGTAGCGTCGTTTTGGGTCAGCAACGTCAAGCAAGTGGTGGGGGATTCCCGCCTTCTCTCTTTTAGTGACTTTTCCTGTGCCGATATCCAGCCCTTTGTATACTTGCCGTGAATCGGTGGAAACGATCTCACCATTGAATTTTTTTGCAATGATAACCGCAAGATCGCTTTTGCCCGATGAGGTGGGTCCGAGAACAACAACTAGTTTTGGTTTGTTTGGAATAGAGACCATTTCATTAGTTGTATCAAAAATAGACTTGAAATGCAAAATGACAGATCTATAGAAATTTTGCCACACTGTGTTTTCGTGCTTTTCTCGCTCTACGTCGTTAATGAAATTGCAGTTGCAACGCTGTTATTTTTTGGTTAAGATAGAGTTCATGCCGGAGTGGCGGAATTGGTAGACGCGCACGACTCAAAATCGTGTTCCTTCGGGAGTGGGAGTTCGATTCTCCCCTCCGGCACATATGTAACAACGCCTTTTGGGGCGTTTTTGCATATGTGCCGGAGAGCAAGCAAACCGCTTTGCTTGCGTGGGAGAATCGAAAGGCGGAGCTATATCGCACGGAGCGTAGCGAGTACGACAGCGAGCCCGGGTAGGAAGCTCTTAGTGTTTTTAAGCTCTGCAAGAGCGTAAAAAATACTTAGAGACTTGACGCCGATTCGCCCTACTGCAAAAACAAAAAGAATCCTTTTTTATAAAAACGAATTGATCAAGATATTCACATACATTCATAAAAAGTACGTGATATAATACACGCATGCAGAAGATTCGTGTGGGAGTTTTAAGAGGGGGAACAAGCTCGGAATATGATATGTCTCTAAAGACGGGAGATGCGGTTCTTGCCGCACTTGATACAAACAAGTATGTATCGAAAGACCTATTGATAACAAAAGATGGCACATGGCATGTAAATGGTTTTTCTTCCTCACCTGAGAAAATAACTCGTGAAGTCGATGTTGTATTCAACGCGCTTCATGGTGAATATGGTGAGGACGGAAAAGTACAACAACAGCTTGAGGCATTTAATATTCCATATACGGGATCTCGTATCGTGCCGTCGGCCATTGCAATGAATAAGGGTTTAGCAAAGCACTGTTTTGAATTTTATGGATTCAAAACTCCCAGAAGTATCACGGTGAAAAAGGGGGATGATATACAGAAAGCGCTCTTGCTTTTTTTCCAAGAAGTGTCCGGAAGACATGTGGTCAAACCGCTTACCGGCAGGTTGTCACTTGGTATTGGAATAACAAATAGTTTTGAGGAGCTTTTTGATGCGGTAGAAACGGTATTTAAAGAAAACGAAGCGGTGCTTGTTGAAGAATATATAAAAGGAAGGGAGCTAACATGTGGTGTTGTGGACGGACTCGGCAAAGATGATAATTATTCTCTTTATCCCATAGAGATCGTGAAAGAAGAGTCAGAAGGGGTCTGTGGATGCGGATCAAAATACAACGGGCAAATACTCGAAGTGTGTCCCGCAAATCTTGATGAGAAACGGTCAAAAGAAATCCAACGGCTTGCGCTTGAGGCGCACAAACAGATAGGTCTTCGTCACTACTCACGATCTGATTTTATAGTAACGGGAAACAATATTTACCTTCTTGAAGTGAATAGTTTGCCGTGGCTTGCGCCCGAATCACTTCTTCCAAAATCCCTTAAAGCCGCGAATCTTGAATTTCCCGAGTTTGTAGATTATTTACTAACCCTTGCATTAACAAAGAAATAAGATATAATATTCAGCACTTGGTTTTTCAAGTATTTAAAAATTATATAGTTAGTAAATTTAAAAGAATTTACTTCACGGGCCCGTAGCTCAGTTGGCTAGAGCACCTGTTTTGCACTCAGGAGGTCGCAGGTTCAATTCCTGTCGGGTCCACAAAAACCAAAATCCAAGCGATAGCTTGGGTTTTGTTGTTTTTGCGAGACCCGACAGGAATTGAACGGCGCAAGGCGGTATACAAGACGACCGTAGGGAGTGCTTGTCGCCGCGCCGCGTCCAGCAGTACTTATGAACTTGGAGTCCCGTAGGGCGAACAAGCGAGTTAGTAACTGCGGGACAATTCCTCTATGTCCACAAATTACCAAAACCGAAGCGTCTGCTTCGGTTTTGTTGTAATTTGTAGGACCCGACAGGAATTGAAAGACGGAGCAGGGGTTCCCTGCCTGTAGCGAAGCGGAAGGTAGGGCTGCGAGTCAGGGTCGTGAGCACTTAGCGTTTTTGGAGCATGAAAGGAGAACAAAAAGCTTAGTGACTCCTGACCAATTCCTCTAGGTCCACAACGACAAAAAAACTCGCGTATGCGAGTTTTTTTAATGTCGTTGTGGACCCGACAGGAGTTGCGACATTGTTTCCCTGTGAGCTTGTGAGTTAGGGTGCCTTTGTTGTGAACAGCCACGGCTACACCGGGGGTAAATTTATTCTAACTATGATAAAATAGGAGTATTATCGATAATTATTCTCAATTTGATATTTCTTGTAATATATGAATTTTTTAAGTAAGTTCGGTGGCAGTAATGATAAACTTGCGGACAACGTTGATGACGAAGGATCTTTGGATCCTTCTGACAAAGAAGCGGAACAGGGTCTTTCGGAGATAAATGATGCGATCGTGTATTTGCTTATTGATACTTCTGGGAGTATGAATGGTGTAAATTTGGATGCGGCGAAAGAAGGCGCGAGAAAATTTGCTTTGTCTGTAACAGAAAAAGGTCATTATGTAGGACTTATTTCTTTTGATTCATATGCGGAATATATTTCAGATCCTGTCAACGATATACCGACGATCAATCGAAAAATTTCATTACTTAATACAGGAGGATCAACAAATATGAGCGACGCTTTTAATATGGCGTATACATGTTTTGAAGATATAAAGCCGGACCTTGCCACTGTTGTCGTGGCAACAGATGGTATGCCTGATTCAAAAGAAGATACCATACGTGCGGCAGATAAACTGAAGGATGTTGGGGTGACCATTATAACGATTGGAACAGATGGTGCTGATGAAAATTTTTTGAAAAAAATTGCGTCGGCTAGTGACCTTGTGAGTGTGGTGGATGGAGAAAATTTCGAAGAGGCGATCTCGAAAGCGTCTGATAACATTATGCTCACTGATGGATCATAATATCTCGTTTTTTAGGTTTTTGAAGATAGTCAAAAAAACGTTTTAAATAAAGGATGAATTCGTTGCATGAATTTGTTTTTTGGGTATATTGGAGATATACTGATGTGTATTAGATTCGGTCTAAAAAATACGACAATACACTGGCAGACGAATCATAAATGTTGCATTCCATGAACGATAATGATTATTACGAAATTCTTCAAGTGCATCCAAAGGCAGATCAGGAAATGATCAAGAAGGCTTACAAGTTACGCGCTTTTAATTGTCACCCGGATCGTAAAGGAGATGATGCAAAGCTCAAAAAAATTAATGAAGCTTACGGGGTATTGAGTGACCCGAGCAAGCGAGCGGTATACGATGCAACGTATGGTGGTTCTCCTTCGTCTGTATCTGGCGGATCAAGGAACGCCGCGGCTTCTGCGGGTGCTACTCAAAGATCGTCACAACCTCGATATGGCACTCAAAGAAAGGATTATACTACGTCGCACTCAACATCATATTCGGGTGGCAGTGCGACCTATAATAATCCTAGCGGCGGTACAACACCTGGAGCTGCTCCATCCTCACCATCATCATCCGGTCCCCAAAAGTCGAGTAATTCTTTATTGGCGCTTTGGTATCAGTTCACATACTATACCGGACAACTGCTCTCTTTTTTAGGGCAAGCTGTTGTCGGGGTTTTTGTATTTTTTATACTTTATGGCATTATTGCACCGATCATTGATCTCGTACTGTGGATATTTGGTAACAGACACTGGCTAACCGAGACGTTTATCGGACTCTTCTTCTTTTCAGGAATACTTGCCATTTTATTGTTTATTGTAAGCGAAGCAACGGGTAGCCCTAAGTATAGAAAGGTAAGTTACGTGATGGGGGCTGTTTCATTGGTGGTGTTTTTGGCAGGAGAAGGAATTCCCGCTGCGTATTCTCATCGATTTGGAGGGGGTGATGTAGCCGATACGTATGAAATTCATAAAATTATTCCGGCGGCAGTTACTGAAGGGTCATCGTATGTGAATAATGCATCGTATCTTCAAAATAAACAGAATCTTACATATTCAGAAGTAAAAGTATTGCAAACCGTCCTTGCAAAGGATAAGAGTATCTATCCGGAAGGATATATCACAGGGACATATGGTGAGCTTACTCATAATGCCCTCATTCGATTCCAAAAAAAGTATGGCTTGTCCCCTGAAGGATATTATGGTCCGCAAACAGAGGCAAAGATAAAAGAGGTCTTTGGTGTCACAATTGCTGTTGTACGAACAACTACAAAAAATACAGCGACTGCACCGACTCCTGTGGCACAAGAATATCTAACACTTCGTTTTGTAAACCAATATGGTATCTCATATGAAACGCATCCTAATAGTAGAAGCATGTGGAATTCAAAGACCCATCTTACAGACACTCTGGACGAAACGGTGGTGGGGAAGTTTCGATGGGATCAGAAAAATGGGTATTTTAAATTTGACCAAAAAATATCTGAAAAACAATATAATGTTGTTTGGGAAGCCGGTGCGACCGAGTATGAGATCGACCCGAGTGATTACAGATCGGATGCTATTTGTCGAGGACACGATAGCGGTTCACAACTGATCACTTATAAAAAAAACGCTACATCACCGATCGTTGTCACCATCCCTCAATTAGGTACGGAATATTCACAATTATACACAATCATATCGGTCATAAATGAGGTGGGTACTCCTGTGTCATATGTGAAAGGTGGGATATATGATTCAAATAATAATAAAATTGGGAGTGTGTGGACATTTAGAGGTGAAGAAGCAACTCATTCTTATTCTTGGGGATACAATACACTTCCGGGGGTTTATACACTTGAAATAACGGCACCATCCTATAAGCAAAAGATACTCTCTGTCACGATACCGGATCTTTCAAAATTAACCAATACACAGATCATTGCGTTACCCAAAATAGACTTAGGAGATATTGTATTGGAAAAAGAATAAGGCGCGCCGCCCTATTGTCTGTTGAAAAAGAAGCTCGATATGGTTGAGAGAGTTTCTCTGCCATAAGTGCCGATAATGTCACCGAGACTTCTTTTTTGTCCAGAGAGTAGTGCCCAAAGCACCTGAAAGATGAAAAAGATCCCAAGAAAGAGGATGATCATCATAAGGGTCGTAAGCCGCATTGTTTTTCGCCAGATCTTAAACATAAAGGATGTGGATGTATTTTAATTATGCCATGTCCATTTGAATAAGAAAAGGAATATTATGTAAGAGAGTGGACGGGAACTAAGAGAAACAAAAACACCCCGCATAAATGCGGGGTGTTTTTGTTGTTGACTTTATTAAGCCAATTTTACATTCACAGCGTTTTGGCCTTTTGGACCATCAACAAGCTCGAATGTTACTTTGTCGCCCTCTTTCAAGTCGTTGTACTCAACTCCTGAAAGCTCGGTAGCGTGGAAGAACAAGTCCTTCTCAACACCCTCCTGAGCGATGAACCCGAACCCACGATCTGTGAGTCGAGCGATAGTTCCTTCTGACATAGTGTAAGTAGAAATCTAATATGAATAATGTCAAAGACAGTGATGCTGTTCGTGTAAACTTCGACTCGAATTTCTACTTACAGCGCTGAATTTGATACTAGCTATGATAACACAAGAATTTTGAAAGTCAATGCTTTTTGGATCATTTATCCGGTTTTGGCTAATTTGAGAATATTTTATGTATAAAGTTTAACATCGTGTGCCTTGTATGTCGTATATCCATTTGTTTAAGATCTCTGAAAAAGTTGCAATATCGTAGTATCTGTTGTATTATATCTTTCAATAAAGCCACTTTGTGCGGGCTTTTTTTGATACAGAGACATAAGACATTTGTGGAATAATAATTATCAAGGACGGTCCTTGATAATCAGGTAATATAAGGAAAATTATGGAAATTAGAAATATAGCAATTATAGCCCACGTGGATCATGGCAAGACCACTCTGACTGACGCGATCTTAAAACAGACAGGCGCGGGGAAAGAAGGTGTGTCAATGGATAGTAACGATCTGGAAAAAGAGCGGGGTATTACTATTTATTCCAAGAATACTTCAGTATTTTACAAGGACACAAAGATAAATATTTTGGATACTCCGGGTCATGCTGATTTTGGTTCTGAGGTGGAGCGAGTATTATGCTCCATTGATTCGGTGCTTTTGGTGGTAGATGCTGCGGAAGGTCCGATGCCGCAGACAAAGTTTGTGCTTAAGAAATCACTGGAACTTGGTTTGAAACCTATTTTAATATTGAACAAGATCGACAAGCCCGCGGCGGACGTTGATAAAGCGATCGAAGGCGTGTATGAACTTTTCTTGGACTTGGGGGCGACAGACGAGCAGTTGGATTTTACTACTCTTTATGCTATCGGGCGTGATGGAGTTGCAAAACGTAACATGGAAGACAACGCCGTGGATTTGTGTCCGATCCTTGACACTGTTTTGGAGAAAGTTCTTCCGGCATCGGGGGACAATCTTAAAGAAAAGCCACTCAAAGCGCAGGTGTTCAACTTGGCGTATGATAATTTTCTTGGACGTATGGGGGTTTGTCGTATTTATGAAGGGTCTATTAAGAACAAACAAGAGATTATTGTAAAAGACGCGGATGGAAAAGAATTTAAAGGCAAGATCGCAAAACTTTTTACTTTTGAAGGACTTGATCGTATTGAAACAAAAGAAGCGAGCGCGGGAGATATTGTTATGATATCGGGTATTCCGGAAATTTTTATTGGGCAGACTTTACTCGATAGCGCAGAAGGCGAAACACTTCCGGCTATTGATGTAGATGAGCCAACCATATCACTCTTTATGTTTGTGAACGATTCGCCGTTTGCGGGACGCATAGGTAAATTTGTGACAGGGAGGCAGATTCGCGAGCGTCTCGAAAAAGAACTTGAGGTGAATGTGGGGCTCAAAGTGGACTTTGGCGATGGTGCGCGGATGAAAGTGTACGGCAGGGGCGAACTTCATTTGGCGGTTTTGTTGGAAAATATGCGACGAGAAGGATTTGAACTCGCGGTGTCGCAACCCGAAGTTATTTTCAAAGAGGTTAATAGTAAGAAGTGTGAACCGTTTGAAGAGGTGTCGGTGTTGGTACCGGAGAAATTTTCCGGTGCGGTAATAGAAAAGCTTGGAAAAAGGCGGGGTGTAATGACAAGCATGGGTACGGAGCATGGAGAGGTGCGTATAATGTTTGAAGTGCCGACACGCGGACTTTTGGGATACAGAAATGAATTTATTATTGATACGAAAGGGGAGGGAATTTTAACCGCGGTGTTCTCACACTTTGGTCCACACGCGGGAGAGATCGTGAAGACGGAGCTTGGTTCAATGGTATCAATGGCGGGCGGAAAAGCGCTTGGGTTTTCTCTTGCGAATTTACAGGAGCGTGGTGTGTTGTATATCGCGCCGAATGTCGAAGTATATGAAGGCATGGTCATTGGAAACACGAGTAAAGGCGAAGACATGGAGGTTAATCCTACCAAAGGTAAGCAATTGACCAACATGCGCGCTTCCGGGTCTGACGAAAATATTAAACTGGCACCGCCTTTGGAGTTATCACTTGAGAAAGCGCTTGGCTTTATGCGAGAAGACGAATACTTGGAGGTAACTCCTGAGGATATACGATTGCGCAAACAATTCTTGAGCGAAAACGAGCGCAGTAAGAACAAGCGCACGACCGTGAAAGCGGGGGAATAACTCACTTTTACCGGAGTTGTGTCGAGGTAAGAAAAAAATAGTTATATATTTTCTTGCAATCAATATTGTGGCGTGTATACTGGGAATAATATGAAAATATTAAAAGTATCAATTCTTCGCGGTCGCCGTACTCAACATCAATTGAGGGCGGTTTTTGCTATTTAATATATTTCAACTTCAAAATTTTGAACAACAAAAAGCGACCTCAAAAAAGAGGTCGTTTTTAAATTGGGACACAAACAGTTCTTTCCAGTCGTAAATATCGCAACAACAAAGGAGGTGTTATCGTGGATATGATATGGAATTATCTAGCCGAAGATCTCGGTCGAGAGCAAGTTTTGCTCGGAGAGAGGATTACCGCGCAAAATCTTTACAGTATGTGGAAAAAAGACCAAGCAGTCGTACATGTTGTGGACAACCGAATAATCGGTTACACAGCGTTGTGGGATACACCACATCCGATCTGGCTTGAATTGGGTACAGTGTGGGTGCATGAACACTATCGTGGAAACAAGATAGCTTCCGATCTTTTCTTGGAATGCACGCGCAAACTAAGAGAAGGTATGAGAATGTTCACGATAACACACAACCCTAAAGTTATGCATCTGGCAAAAAAAGCCGGTTTTTCCGAAGCAAAGGATGAAGAAACATGGTTTTCTATTCCACGGGAAATAACATGCACACCGTGTGATCGTATACCGATCTCAGGGCAACGTCTTTGTTCTATGCGCACAAAACAAAATAAATGCACATTGTTCTTTGTTTAAAAGTTAAAAATTCGCGTGCTTGTCTTTCTGTCCCGAAGACAAGCACGCTTTTTTTTATCAAAATATCTGGATTATTGCAGTTTTATAATGTATGAGGTGTAACAAAGTATAAGGGATCTCTCCCTTCGTCGAGATGACAAAAGCAACGTTCGTTTTATCATTCCGAAACGCAGCGTCAACGGAGGGAGGAATTCCTTAAACTTGGGAAGTACAAACAAAGGGTAAGGAGAGCTCCCTTAAAATTAGCATAATAGCTAGCCGAGAAAAACATCACGGCAGGGGTTGACAAAGAGTAAAAAAATGGTAGTTTTGGGTACAGAAAGATATAGTCAAATATTAGTGTTTTTGGAATTCTGGATATCACTGATATCTTTTTCTTTAGTCTGCAAGAGACCTGATTTATTAACAAGCGTACTGCTTGCAATCAGGCCCTCTCTATTGAAGAAGACCTGTTTTTGTACGTTAACATTAAAAAATATTATGAAAAAAAGTAAAAGTATAAAAGTATACGAAACTGGGATACTTTCTACCGGAAAAAAATGGGAATTAGTTCGTAGTAGAGAAAGCTCAGTCCCAAAAGGAGATCATCTTGTTGCTCATCCTGTAAATGATGAGAAACTTGATAACAGAAAAAAGAGACCGGTTTTCATTACAGAAGATGAGGAGATGTTGGTTACAGCGTATCGTCTGAACCAAAAATATGCAATAAAAAATGATGATTACAGATTCGCAAAAAATGGACCAGAAACAGGAAACCTCTCTACATGGCACGCACATTGTATTTGTCCGAACGGAGATGAAATGATCCGGCTTGTGGCACCACCAAAAAAGACAAAGTAATTCCCTTCGACAACCTGCTGTAAAAAGTGGGTTGTTTTTTATTAGAAATATAGAGAGAAAGATAAGTGCAAAGCGAGGTGTTGCGTTCACCTTTCCGAATAACGGGTATTGAATTCAAGAGCTTGCTCTTGAATTCAATACCCGTTATAGTAATGATAACAATATAAAAATTATTTAATTATCAATTAATACTATAAATTTATATGGGAAATTTGGAAAATTCTAACTTTAATCATTTTGTCCGATATTCTGTCACGCTTCGAGTTGTTGTCATCGGGATACTTGCTCTTTTGCTTCTGATACCTGTTGGCATGGTACGTTCTGTTATTGCTGAGCGAGATTATACGCGTCAAAATGCGATTGCGGAGATTAGTCAGAAGTGGGGGGAAGAGCAAACAGTAGCCGGACCGGTGCTTTCTATTCCGTACACGAAATTTTATACAAATGAAAAAGAGCAGCGTGTTTCGGTAACGGAGTATGCACATTTCTTACCGGATGAGCTTGTTGTCGCTGGAAATGTTGATCCGGAAATACGTTCGCGGGGAATATTTGATGCTGTTGTTTACCGCTCCGATCTTCAGTTTTCCGGACGTTTTGAGAAGCCGGATATGGATGCTTTGGGCATTGATACTGCTTATGTTAATTGGGAAGACGCTTTTGTGTCAGTTGGAATTCCGGACATGCGCGGGATCAAAAATGAAGTTGCTCTGGCGTGGAATGGTGTTGAACATAAATTTAAACCGGGAGTAGAGACCGATGACGTGCTAAGGGGAGGTTCATCGTTGTTGCGTATACCCTCAATGAAATCATATGATGGTCGTATTTATCATGATCCTTATTATGAAGCCGAGCTTGCTATGATGGGAGAAAATGAAAGCTCCGGCATAAGTGTTCCTGTATCGATCACGGGCAATGGTACAGAGGGCTATTCATTTGCGTTTGACCTGTCTCTAAACGGCAGTCAGTCTTTGCAATACGTTCCGCTTGGACGTACTACGAAAATTGAACTTTCGTCTCCTTGGGGTACTCCGAGTTTTGGTGGAGCTTTTCTTCCTGAAGAGCATGAAGTGACGACAGAGAAGTTCTCCGCGTCTTGGGAGATACTTGATCTCAATAGAAATTATCCTCAATCTTGGATCGGTAACAAATATAATGTCTATTCCTCTGCATTTGGGGTCAACCTTCTCATCCCGGTGGATGAATACCAAAAATCAACACGCTCTGCGAAATACGCGCTTCTCATTATAACACTGACGTTCATGATGTTTTTCTTTAGCGAGATATTCAACAAAAAACGCGTTCATCCAATACAATATCTTTTGGTTGGACTCGCGCTCACTTTATTTTACTCGTTGCTTATATCTATTTCGGAAGTGTTTGGTTTTGATCTGGCGTATGGAATATCCGCAGCCGCGACAATCGGATTGATAACTGTGTATTCAAAGGCGATCTTGCCGACATCACGAATGGTGTATTTTCAGGGACTTATTCTGGCGTTTCTTTATTTATTTGTTTACACGATATTACAACTTGAAGATTACGCTCTCTTGGCTGGAAGCATAGGACTCTTTGTTATTCTTTCGACAGTAATGTACTTGTCGCGAAAGATAGACTGGTACGCTGTCGGGGAATAGTAAGGAGTAATGAGGGGCAGGATCCATTTATGCTGATGATTCAGGTAATGAGGATGTGGAAAAATATTATAATTGCACCACATTTAAAATAAAACAAAGGTGTCTGACCCCTTTAATCTGACCCCTTTAATCTCGGATGCTGTTCGGCAAAACAGCAAATGTCGCGCCGTCTCGTTTCCTTAAAGCAATTCCCGAAGAACTTATCCAAAGAAAGGAAATAAAACGAAAGCCACCGAAAGAGAAATCACCGCAGAATAATCTGTTTTAAGTTTAAGACAAAAAAGTAAGCCCCTATCCGAACGAGATAGATTTTGATATAGTGAAAATGTGGGGAAGTGTTGTAATTACACCACAAATTAAATGTGTCTGTAAATGTGTCTGACCCTTATTACTAATTTAGATAAAAAATATGAACAAAGAAATCAAAAAAGACAAAATAATAGAACAGCAATCTTTAAGTGGCAAGGATTTTTTAGTGGTTCTTGGAAGTATTATTATAATTGGTGTTCTGTGGGCTTTATTGGTTTCTTTTATACCAGAAGTTGCTTATGTTGCATTTTTTATTGTTATGTTTTTTAGTTTTATTCTTGGTCCAATTTTTTACTTTCGAAAAAAGTGGATTAAAGGAGACAGGATAAAACGGAACACTAGTGAGTCCTGACCCGATTAACACATTAACTATTAAATGACCCCATTAAACAAAAGAAATTGTGTCTCAAAAGCATGGCTTATTCGGTGGAGTTTTCATGGTTCTAATCCAGAAAAAAGTCTATCTGAACTAGGTATTGCTGAACGTATTTTGGACATAGTGACGTCACGAAAAAATTATGATAAATATATATGCTTGTATGTTGAAAGTTTATATAAAGTATTTCAACTTTCTTACTCTGAAAAATTGTCTTTAGCAAAATATAATTACACAAAAAACTGGAATAAAATATTTGGTGTTAGGATTCCAAAATATACTCACTATCAATCTGATGTATATAAAAAATTAATGGAGAGCGAACATTCTAAAGATGGTGATGAAGACTTGGTACAACAGTGGAAGATGTACCCAAAAAGTTATATTCTTGGACATAATCCATGTATTGAAGCAATTGAGGTGTTTAACATATCTATTGTAGGTGACAATAATGAAATTCTTGAATGGGATGAGCCTATAGCAAATGGAACTAGGGTAAGAAAAATGTGCCAAGAAGGAAAGTTAGAAATTAGAAACGTAGGAGAAATAGGAGAAATAGGGTCAGGACTCATCTAAAACAAACTCTCCTGAGAGCTCAACCGTTCTCTATCTTTATCATCAAAAATCTTTATTTTCCCGTATTCGCCGTCGTAGCCGGCGGCGATGTTGATGTTTCCGTCTCGCATTCGCTTGATCGCCTCGGCTAGCATCACTCCGCCGTGGGCTTCTATGTCTTTTATCGGCAGGTCAAGTAATATGGAAAATTCATTGCCAAGCGCTTCCAGCGTGTTTAAAAATTTCGTCTGAACTCTTTTGCTTGCCACGCCAACGCTTTCCACTTCGGAAATTATTTCAGGCAGAGGAACAATGCATTTGAAAGGGCGCGCGTTTTTTGGCTTGTATCCTTGCCGGTAGTTCGCGATATCTTCCACGCGGTGCATTACGCCGACCGTTACCGGCTTGCCACACACCGGGCACAAAAATTTATTACGTTTTGTTTCTTTTGGAGTAAGACACGTTTTGCAGTTGCGATGTCCATCAAGATAATATTTTCCTTCTTGCGGGTAGAATTCAATAGTGGATTCAAACGCTTTTGTGTCGTTTGTCTTTAACGCTTTTGTAATGGCGGGATATGAGAGTTCCGTATTAAAGATATTCGCTTCGCGTCCGAGTTTGCCCGGGGAGTGGGCATCCGAGTTTGAAATAATTGCCAGATTATCCAGCTCGGCGATTCGCCAGTTCATCGCAGGATCGGACGAAAGCCCGGTTTCAATAGCGTAAATGTACTGGGTCAGCTCCTCAAAACATTCTTTCATCGTGTCAAAGCCAGACCGCGAGCCGAATACTGAAAAATGCGGTGTCCAGATGTGCGCCGGTACGAACAAGCAATCTTCGGAAGCGTCCAAAGTGATCTTGAGCAGCTCTTTGGTGTCCAGTCCGAGGATCGGTCTTCCGTCGGAAGAGATATTTCCTATTTTTTGAAGCCGTGCGTTTATTTTTGCCGCTACGTCAAATGACGGCGCGAATATAACACTGTGAACTTTTCTGACCTTGTCGTTCTTTTTGTAAATAGTGCTTATCTCCACCGTGAGCAGATAGCGCATGTCGGTACGACAGCTTTTAAACACTTCTTTTTGAACTTCTTTTTCATATTCCGGCTTGAGGCGAAAAAGCCCGGGCTCAGCCGGTTCCAATTTCTTTTGTATTTCCTCAAACCACCGCGGATGCGTAAAATCTCCGGTACCGATCACCTCAATACCTTTCATCTGCGCCCACTTGGCAATGGACGAGATATTCATCTGCTTGGACGTCGCCCTTGAATAATGAGAATGAATATGAAAATCAGCAATAAAGCGCATATGTTATTATTTTAACATCAACACCACACTTTGATAAATATAAAATATAGACGGCTATCGGAAATAGGTATAAGTTCAAAAAAAAATGTCACCCGTAGGTGACATTTTAAGGCAACATCTAAATTAGATCAAATAGACGCTACTGCGTACGCCACTAACACGATCGATGTTAGCAGACACACTATGGCGGGACAAATTCCTACCTGAGCAATCATATTGCTACTAATCATAAAGCCACCTCCTTTCTTTGTTTTTAACGAAGTTAAAATAGACTAACATTCGTTAAATTAGTTGTGCGAATTACTATAAAAAAGTTTACTTCATACGAATAATAGTGTCAATAACTTCAAAAACACTTGCGTATCGGTTTTTAGCAAATACAATCAGACTCCTTATAACATCAAAATATCAGATGTATTAAACTAAGCTGCAGTAGCTTTAATTATTTTCTCCTTTGTCAGTTTTATCAGCTATCTTTTTTAGGTTTTCGTGAATTTTGAACACTACTATCAGCAGCTCACACCAGATGCGTGCTCCAATAGCTATACTAAGCATGAGAAGGAGGCCGGTTATAAATTTTTCAAGCGTGAATCCACGTGTGAACATTGTACTAAGACCGCTAAATATGGCAGCGAGTAACATTAGCCAATAAACGAAAGTGATTATCTTTGGAGTAAGCATCTCATCAAGTAAAAATATTTTTTTTGACATAATATAAAAATTAATTTAATTAAAAATATATTGAATAATAACTATTTGTATCAATATTTGGACACTTGTACATGATATAACTTTCTCTGTTTTATAAAGAGAGCGGGGAATGGTCGACGTCCAATTCCATTAAAACATCAAATACATAATGACCTCTATATGTAAATAAAGTATAGCATTTTAGGAAAATATTGGTAGAAAAAGTGGGGGTGTGTTCAAAATGACAAATGTGAAATTGTTGCCGCAATCTGGTAGAGCATGAAAAAATAAATATATGGTATTATTAAAATATATGGTTATGAGTAAACATCTCTTTTGGATCTTAGTCGCCGTTTTTCTATTTCTGGTAGTTGGAGTGACTATTTTTGTGGAAAATAGAGATAGTGATAATAAAATAAAAGAACCTGTTGCATGTACTCTTGATGCAAAGATCTGCCCGGATGGATCTTCGGTGGGACGTATCCCGCCTGACTGTGAATTTGCTACGTGTCCTGCAGAAATTTTCGAAGAGCCGATCGGAGGACAGCGCGATGAGTATGGTTGTTTGGGTCCAGCAGGGTATACTTTTGATGAAAGCATTGGAGCGTGTATAAGAAGTTGGGAGATGGATAGCGAAGAGAAAGCAACTGCGGCTCAGATCGCGGTTGGATATGTTGCTTTTGAAAAAGGGCTTACTGTGATAGATGTCGAGGTCTTTAAATGCCCCGGGTGTTTCGATGTTAGTTTAGACCAAGAAGGGGAGCGCATGTCGGTATCATTACGGGATTGGGAAGTTTCCTCAGTGAATAATTCAAAACCACAAATACCGGATGACAAAAATGATAATGGCTCTGTCTTAATTGAGAGTGACTTTGGTACAAAAATTGTATACGGAACCAGTCAAAGTGTCGACACTGCTCCTTTAATAAAAGACTGTGAAGCTCGTGGTGGTGTGTTTAACACTTGCGGGAATCCTTGTGGACCGGAGGCGGAAATGTGTATTACTGTGTGTGCGTTTACCTGTGAGGATATAATTTAGAATTAAGAACAATGAACAATGAATCATGAGGGGTTCTTGATGCTACTCTTCATTTACACTTTCATGTTCAATTTTCAAACGTCATTGCGAACGAAGTGAAGCAATCTAGGGTATGCAAGTTGTAACTCTGGATTGCTTCGCCTACGTCTCGCAATGACGAATTTGTAGTAAAGGGATAATTCTATTATGTTGTGTATAACGTTGTAGTTATATAGACTAGCGGGTGATATACTTTAAGATATTAAGATATATTTATTAGTTATCTAATTATTTATTATGAGAATTATTTACGCACTTCCAATTTTTATTATCCGTCAACACGAGCTTGGCATATTTGAGTTTTTTGGCAAATATTCCTATTTTAGCAAGCCGGGGCTGAAGATCATGATCCCGTTTATTCACACGTGTCGTATTCGAGACATTCGGGAACATACAATGGATATCCCTCCTCAGTCTGTTATTACAAAAGATAATGTTGAGATTCGCGTGGACGGTATTATTTGGGCGAAGCCAAAAGCGGATGAGAAAAGTATTAAAGAAACATTTTATAGTATTGATGATTGGAAATATGCTGTAATGGAGCTTGCTATGTCAAATCTTCGTCAAGAGTTTGGTAACATAACTCTTGATGAGAGCTTGATCTCCAGAGAAAAGATCTCGCATGATCTCCAAAAGAGTTTGGATCTTCTTACCAATGATTGGGGTGTTAAGGTTAGTAAAGTAGAGATGCGTTTGATCGATCCGCCAAACGATATTAAAGCTGCTATGCACAAACAAAAGACCGCAGAGCAGGAACGTCGTTCGATGCGACTTCTCGCGACAGGTCAGTTTGAAGCAGCGCAACAAGAAAAGCTTGCGGCGATCGAAGTCGCAAAAGGTGAGAAAGAATCGCAAATTCTTCGAGCGCAGGCAAAAAAGGAAGAGCAAATTCTTCACGCAGAAGGTGAAAAAGAAGCCAAAGTACGTATTGCGGAAGGTGAAGCAGAGAAGATCAGAATGGTAAGTGAAGCCGCTATTACATATTTCCACAATGGGGCAAAAGACCTTAAAGAGTTGGAGGTTACAGAAAATGCTCTTAAGCACAACAGTAAAGTGGTACTTACCGAAAAAGGTATTTCACCACAAGTGATAATTGGTGAAATTCCGACCACGAAATAGACGAAAAAAAGGAAAAACAAAAATACTCCAAGGATGGTCCTTGGAGTATTTTTGTTATTTAGCGGGTGCGTACATTAACCCCTTTACCGGCTCGTCGTGATTTCTTTTTACGAGCTTGTTTTTGTTTTTTATTCATAATCTGTCTTTTAAAAATGTATAATATTGTCCTTTCTTAAGTATATCATAAAGAATTATGTATCATGATCTAAGAATCGTGAATCAAGAAAATGTTTTTGTTATCCAATGTCATTGCGAGTCGCAAGTCCGCAGTGTCCGCAGACTAAGCAATCCAACACCCAACGTCATTGCGAGAAGTGATACGGAGCGAAGCGGAGTAGCATGACGAAGCAATCCAGAGTATGTTGGTATAACTCTGGATTGCTTCGCCTGCGGCTCGCAATGACGATAGTGATCTTAACCAAACATAATCATCGTTTCCCTACTCAGTTTGTTTTGGATGAAGATAAAAACAGTGTATGATATAAATTATGAAGCAGAGTCAAGCACTCGATATTCTCAAAACGGGACGTAATGTATTTTTGACGGGTCCTGCCGGGTCCGGGAAAACATATGTGCTCAATAAATATATAGATTTTTTGCGTAAAAGTGGCGTTGCGGTCGGAGTTACCGCGTCGACAGGTATTGCGGCAACGCATATGAACGGGATTACGATCCATTCATGGAGTGGTATTGGTATCAAAGACAGTCTCTCGGGAAAAGACTTGGAAAAGATAGCGAAGCGTAAATATATTCGTGAGCGGCTTGTTGAGGCGAAAGTTCTCGTGATCGATGAAGTGTCGATGTTGCATCATTTTCGGCTAGACCTTGTGGACATGGTCTGCCGTGCGGTGCGCCAGAAGGATGAGCCGTTTGGTGGCTTGCAAGTGGTGCTTTCCGGAGATTTTTTCCAACTTCCTCCGATCTCTCGAGGTGACGAGCTTGCGCATTTTGTACACCAGTCTGATGTGTGGAAAAAGATGGATCTCAAGATCTGTTACTTGGAAGAACAATATCGTCAAGAAGACGATGAATTGCTTCGGGTTCTTTCTGATATTAGAAGTGATAATGTAAATGACGAAACTTTGAAACCTTTGCGTAAAAGATATCGAAAAGATGTGGAAGGAGATATATATCCGACAAAACTTTATACACATAATATGGATGTTGATGTAATAAATGAGCGTGAACTTGAAAAGATCGAAGGAGAAGAATCCGTGTATGAAATGGATGACAAAGGGAAAGGGGTTCTCGTGGACATATTGAAAAGAAGTTGCCTTGCTCCAGAGATGTTGCGGCTCAAAGACGGAGCTGTTGTGATGTTTGTGAAAAATAATTTTGATGAAGGATATGTGAACGGGACTCTTGGAGTTGTAGAGCGTTTTGGCAGTGATGGAATGCCGGTGGTACGTATAAAAAGTGG
The DNA here is from genome assembly GCA_023137615.1 of Minisyncoccota bacterium. Taxonomy (GTDB): domain Bacteria; phylum Patescibacteriota; class Minisyncoccia; order Phycocordibacterales; family JAGLOS01; genus JAGLOS01. The sequence continues at coordinate 39,235 of JAGLOS010000002.1, forward strand.
CAAGACAATACATGTGAAGGGCGATCAGTGGATGATCGAAGAAGAGGGCGAAGTGCTTGCGGAGATCCATCAGTTACCGCTTCGTCTCGCGTGGGCGATCACGGTACATAAGAGCCAAGGTATGAGTTTGGATGCGGCGGAGATCGATCTGTCAAAGTCGTTTGTCGCTGGTATGGGATATGTAGCACTTTCTCGTGTTCGAACGCTTTCCGGTTTGAAACTTATGGGTCTCAATGAAATAGCAAGGAAAGTAAGTCCTGACGTGTTAAAACACGATGCGGTATTGCGTGAAGATTCCCAAAATGCCGTAAAAGAATTGGAAAAGATGGGAGTTGAGAAAATAGAAAAAAAGAAAGAGAAATACATCAGCAGTATTGCAGGTACAAAAAAGAAGAAGGAACCAAAGATCTCTACATACAATAAGACACGATTGCTCGTAGAAAAGAAATATTCTGTTGAGGCAATGACAGAAGAAAGGGGAATGACTTCAGGAACCATATTAAGTCATCTTGAAAAAATCAAAGAAAAAGACGACAAGGTGGATATGGAATACTTGCGACCCACAAAAGCTCGCATGAAAAAGATCGAAGTGGCGTTCAATAAAGTATACAAAAAGACGAAAGACACCAAGCTTTCACCTGTACGGGATATTGTCGGAAAGGGATTTTCTTTTGACGAGTTACGGCTTGGAAGACTTTTTGTCAAGATCAAGAATATCAAGGACTGAATTATCGAGGACGGTCCTTGATGTGCGCCATTAAGTGGTTTTTTATGAGTCTTTCTTTAAGTATATAGCGCCGTAATGGTAATTACCCGCAGAGATGTTTTGTGTGAAAGTAAATCCGGCGGAAGTTGCGAGCTCTGTCGCTTGTTGCTGGGTTACGACATTTTCAGGAGTCGGACCCATGTTTGAAAACGAACTGCGCCAATCGACAATGAGCAAACGACCGCTCGGTTTTACTATACGGTATGCTTCTTTGAGTATTGCCGGTTTGTCGTCGTATGAGAAAAGAGTATTGGGTATGATGACCACATCAATAGAATTTTCTTTTTGCTTTGTTCCGTTCGGACTTTCCACGTTTCCGTGAATAGGTGTGATGTTGGTAAGGTTTTGTATCATAGCATCTGTTTTGAGCTTTTGCAACATATCGGAGCGAACATCTACCGCATAAACGTGACCGGAGTCTTTCAGTGCGCGTGATGCGGCAAACGAATGTCCTCCGACACCGGAACCAAAGATCACAATATGGTCGCCCGTGTTGAGTCCGAGCTGGTCTATATTTTTATTGGGGTTTGTGAATGACATAATAAATATATTATATCATGCATTATTAACAAGGAGGAAGTATGTGTGGGCAGACGCGCTCTTGAGCACGGCGAATTAAGAGCTACCTTTTTAATTAAAATTTAGTTTTTTGTTGACTATATCTTTGTTTTTGCGTTTAATATACAAATGGATACAACACAACAATATATTACGGAAATACAGAACAGTCGGGGAAAGGTGAGTACCAACTTTGCCTCACTCGAGTATTTTATCGCACAGTTTATAACAATGCACTATTTCAAAGGACCGAATCATGACTTTACCGCAGAAGTATTGGAAGATGAGTATTTCAGTTTTGGACTTTTGGCAAAAATATTTGATAAAGTATTAAAAAAATATCCGGACCTCTATAAAAAATTTCCGTTTCAGAAATTGCGGCGACTGCAAAAGTTGAGAAACGTGATCGTACATGCGCGTCTACAAAGTAAGGCAACACTCGATGGTCGCAAAGAGAATATTAAAAAGATCGGTATGACCTATTTTTATCATGCCGGTAAAGAGTATCAAGTGGAGGAGGTGTTTGAAGAATACGAGAAACTTCGAAATATCGTACAGCCCGCAATCATAGATCTTCCCGGGGTGAAAAATGATGTCGAGAGAGTGTTGCTTAGATCATAAAAATATTTATCCACTGATTTTTTTGTTTGTGAGTATGTATGTAAAGCAGGTCTGGTATAATTGTGCACATGGATACGCAAACAGATATTTATGACTCAACACCAAAATCGTCTGTATCTATAGAAAAACAAAAAACTACTTTTTTTGTGAAGGTTTTTTATGTGGTTGTATTTATTGCGGCACTTTTTATTATAAAAAATGAAGTGTACTACTCGTTGTACTATTTGGACGATCAAGAGATTATATTTGATGATTTGACTACCTGTAATGTGTTGGGTGTACAGCTTGTAGGTGGGTTGGTCACTTATGCGTCTCAAGACGAGATCGAAGAACACGGGTTTACGTTGGCTGATGAGATACTGTTCGCGATCGATGATGCACAGCAAGACGAAGAAACAGATGCCCTTATTTTGGAGATTGATTCTTGGGGAGGAAGTCCTGTTGCAGCGGATGAAATAGCTGATGCATTGAAGCGTTTTACCAAACCGTCGGTCGTGTATATTCGCGGTGCCGGTGTCTCGGGAGCATATTGGGCGGCGACAGGAGCTGACTATATTTTCGCTACAAAAAATTCCGATGTGGGAAGTATTGGAGTGACTATGTCGTATGTGGAAAATTCTGAACAGAATGAGAATGCCGGATTGAAATATATAAGTTTGAGCAGTGGCGAGTTTAAAGAAGCGGGTGATCCGAACAAAGAATTAACGGAAGAAGAGCGTACTCTCTTTGAGCGCGATATTGATATTGTATACAATAATTTTATTGATACCGTATCGGAAAACAGAAGTCTTCTGCGAGAAGATGTTAAAAAGATCGCTGACGGATCAAGCGTTATAGGACAAATGGCGCAGGACCTCGGTCTTGTCGACAAGATCGGTACATTTTATGATGTTAGAGAATACGTGGAGAACCTCATCGGTGCGGAGGCAGAGGTTTGTTGGTATTTTACAGGAGAAGAGACGGAATACAGCGAGGAAGAGTATGATTATTAACTCAGTATAATCAAAGATCATGAAAGCGGTTGTCTCTGTCGTTTTGAAACAAAGTGTTTAACCACCTGTTTTATCATTTCGGACTAAACGAACGTGGAGTGACGGAAACACCGTTTTTTCTAAAATCTCAAACCTATAAGCTAAAACCTAACTCATTATTTATACAATGAGCGATCGGTCATAAGTACTATTGTCTTATTGATCTTCTCATGGTAGAAAGAGGGCAGTAAGGTCGAGTTTTTACCAATCACGTTTTGGTGCTCGATCTGTATCGGGTTCTTTGACGTACTAATCATAAATATTATGGATATATGTTGTAAATCTACTCGAGAGGATTTCGAGGAAATTCGTTTGAGTATGGAAAACATCTTTCTTTGTCATGTGGCGGAGATTCTGTGCCGGAGTCCCCTGTATAACAAGTATATAAAAGATTCGAGATTCTTTTTTGATATCAGGGGATGTTATCCTACTGGCACCGCAAGTGTGTATGTTATTGGTGAAAAGAAACAACATACTTGTTGTTGTGGGAGAAATATGTATCTTAGTATTTCTCCTGCAGAAGAGGGCTGGTACGGCAGAGAATATCCTGAAGACGGTCTCAAGTTTGTTGGAGTATGGAGATGTCCGCTATTGCGTGTGTGGAACACGCACAAGCATGACGTATGCTGGGACAGAGTTTTGGTTAGCAAAAAGATCCTATGGGCGACATGATTAAAAGCGTTGTTGTAAAGTTACAACAACGCTTTTTCTATATGAGTGTAGTATGCTAACCCTTATGGTAAAAAATTGAAAAAAGTCATTGTGAAATTTTGTATTTATTGTATAGTTAAGTCGTGCCTGATTCTTAAGGAGTCAGGCACTCTAAAAACATCCGTTCGGGTGTTTTTAGTCTCAACTTTGTAAAAGAACCGGTGCTCTGATACAATGTGTGAATTATCAAATAATATTTTGAATATATACTATGGGAGTTAAAGACTTTTTTATGAAGAAGATGCTTGAAAAGCAGCTCAAGGATCTGCCGGCTGACCAACGGGATCAAATGATCGCGGTTATCTCTGAAAATCCGGAATTTTTTCAAAAAATAGCTGCGGAGATCAAACAAAAACAAAAAGAAGGAAAAGATCAAACGGCGGCAACTATGGAGGTTATGCGGAAACACCAAGGTGAGTTGCAGAAGATCATGGGTCCGCAACAGGGGCAGAAACAAAGATAGAAAAAATTTGTAAAAATTTTTTTCTAAAACCTAAAACCTAGAACTTAACACCTATCAGCTAACACCTAAAAGCCAGAAAATGTCATTATCTATCGGAATTGTTGGTTTACCAAATGTGGGGAAGTCCACACTATTTAATGCTCTTACTGAAAAAGGTGTGGAGATGGCTAATTATCCGTTTTGTACCATCGACCCGTCAGTGGGTGTTGTTGCTGTGCCGGATGAGCGAGTAGACAAACTTGCTGAATTTTCACATTCAGCAAAACGTATTCCCGCGGCTGTTGAATTTGTGGATATTGCAGGGCTTGTCAGTGGTGCGTCAGAAGGTGAGGGGCTTGGTAACAAGTTTTTGACAAATATTCGGGAAACTGACGCTATTGCGCAGGTTGTACGGATCTTTGAAGATGAGGAGGTTGTCCATGTTTCAGGAGAAATAAATCCGCTCCGTGATATTCAAGTGATCAATATGGAGCTTATTTTGGCCGACATGCAAACACTCGAAAAACGTTTGGATAATATAGAGCGTGATGTGAAAAAGCAAGTAAAAGAAGCTGTGTTTGAAAAAGAAGTACTAACCAAAATCCAAATAGCACTTGAAGAAGAAAAACTCGCATCTCAAGTATCCCTTGAAGAAAAGGAAATTCCGGTAGTAAAGGCGATGCACTTGCTTACCGCAAAGCCGATGTTGTTTGTATTAAATAAAAAAGCGGGAGGAAAAAATCTCAACGAGATGCATGACACGCGCTTTGATGAACTTATGGAATATCTAAATTTAAATAAATTTAATTATTTAGTGGTGGATGCAAGTATTGAACAGGAGTTGTCCGGGCTTGATGAAGAAGAAAAAAATGAAATGCGGCTTGAATTTGGTTCGCATGAAGGAGCAGATGGTATTCGAGAATTGATACAACAAGCGTACAGGACGCTTGGTCTGATGACATATTTTACAACAGGAGAAGACGAAACGCGTGGTTGGACCATCAAAGTGGATTCTACCGCACCCGAGGCGGGAGCAGCTATTCACAACGATTTCAAGGAAAAATTTATCCGAGCGGACGTAGTTTTTTGGGAAGATCTGTTGAGTGTCGGTTCATACGCGGCAGCTCGAGAAAAAGGTTTGATCCGCACCGAAGGAAAAGAGTATGTCGTAAAAGACGGGGATGTGATCGAGTTTAAGGTTTAAGACGATTTCTTTAGGTAAACAAAAACTCCATGGGTTACATGGAGTTTTTTTATCTCAATAATCTATGTCGTTAACAACTAGGTAAATACCTAGTCTTATAAAAGAAAGGAGTAATATCACTACTCCAGAAATTGCTATTGACATAGCAATAGATGTTTTTAACAAGAGAAATATTAATATAAATATAGTTATAGATAACCACATCTCAAAAAATATTTTTTGTCTTTTTGGATGACTGAGAATATAGTCGGGTGTGCTCGGAGGAAATTTCTTATAAAGAGTAAACCCAAGAAAAACCCAAGCCATAGCTGAAATTACTACAATAATAACGAGAAAAAGTTCAATAATGGATATTATTGACACAATCCCGAAAAAATCCAATCCCCACACGGTCATGGAAATCGATAGTAGAATTAACATTACACCAAAGATTTGTTTTATACTCATAAATTAATAATTTTAATAGATCCTATTAATATAGAATATAGAATACCGGCACAATAAAATATTTATTTGTTAAAAAACTGCTCGACCGGCAGTTTTTCGTCTGCCAGTATTATTATATTACTGACGTGTATAATACTTACGTTTGCTATTATGTCAACAAATTGTTTATATGCGGTACAAAAATAAGGAGACCCACAAAGACGGAAAAGACAACGGCTATAAGTACCATTCCGGCGGATACGTCTTTAGCGCGTCTGGCATCAAGATGATATTTGTCGGTGAGTAGGTCAACCACGGATTCTATTGCTGTGTTGACCGTCTCTGCTACCAGTACGGTCATAATGGTAAAACCGATAACGATCCATTCTATTGTTGATACTTTGAAAAAGAACCCTGCCGCGATCACACAAAAAGCGGCGAAAAAGTGAAATCTGAAATTCGGTTGTGTCTTGAGCGCGTATACAATGCCGTTCCACGCATGATAAAAAGAGATTAAATGCACCCGTTCTTTTTTGAAAGGGGCAGAAATTCTTCGACGAAGAACATCAAGATGGACTTTGTTTGAGTGTTTCATAATAATTATTGTAACATACCCAAACGCAGTCAAGTTGCGTAATTATGAAAAGCAAAACCCCGCCTACGCGGGGTTTTTTTGGGTTTTACTTCTTAGTTCTTCGATTTTTTCTGTGTTTTTACACAAGAAGTAAGTATGTCCATTTGCTCTCTCAAAATCATGAGTACAGCCACATTCCCTTAGAGTCAAAAACATTTCATCAAATGTTTTTGTTATATGGAGGTATTCTCTGTTTTTTGGATATTTTTTTTGAGTATATATGGCGAAGTATCTTTTTTCATTAGAACCTTTTTTCTTTATGGCACCATAAACTTTGATAGAGTTTTCCATATTTTTATATATACAAAGAACGTATGTCGACCACACACGTTCTTTGATATTAGTTAGTAAATAAAACTAATAATAACAGGTATTAAACCCCCGTGAGCCAAGCTCCGGACTCAATTTTGAGTTCGCTTCGCTTTCGCTTTCCAGCGGCAAGCCGACGGGGTATTTACCTGATATTATTTCCTTACAGGAACTGTCCACTTATTGGACTTTTTATTTCGTTTCACTCACAAAAATTCTCAATAAGTCTTGCGAAAGCTCCAAGTGTTCGCTTTCTCACCTCGGCTCGGGAATGCAAAAGTTACGCTTCGCTCCACTTTTGCATTCCGCTCGCTCTACGTCGCTAATAAAAACGAGTGTGTCGTTTGCTGCGCTCCATATAACATTAAATGTTATAAGAAGTCAATATTTTAGTGTTACAAATTCGTTTAAGTCGGACTTTTTGCTGCGTCAAAAGGAAATTGTAAGAGCCATTATCTCGGAATTTTTTGAAGTAAATGAAATATTTTACAAAATAGTTGACATGTTAGCAAGTTAGTGATAAAGTATTTTACAATAACTTAATAAATATCTATGGCTATTATTACATTCAAACCAAAACAAGTTACAAAACGATTGTCAAATGTTCTTGGGGAACGTCCTCGGTTTGTCATTATGAATCGTTTTGGCTTGGGGGATAATGCTTCTCGTATGACTCTCGAGTCTATTGGTGGTACCTACGGCATTACAAGAGAGCGTGTCCGGCAGATCGAGAACTTTGGTCTGAATGCTATTCGCAAGTCAGATATGTTCAATAAAGAACAAGCGGTTTTTGAGGAGTTGGTAAAGATCGTGACTGAGCTGGGAGGGATCGTATCCGAGGAAGACCTTTTGGGACATATTTCAAAAGATCCAAAAACACAGAATCACGTCCACTTCCTACTTGTACTTGGCGATGAATTTAAGAAAGAAAAGGAAAATAAAGAGTTTAAACACAGATGGAGTGTCGATAAAGATATTGCGGATATTGTTCACATATCACTGCAAGAGATGTCAAAAAAACTTACAAAGAACGATATTGTGTCAGAGGGTGAAATGATCGCAAATTTTGTTAATCAATTGAAAGACATATCAGAACAATATAAAAATGAGGAGATCATCAAACGATGGCTCGGGCTTTCGAAGGTCATTGGACGAAACCCTCTTGGAGAATGGGGGATCGCGGAATCTTCAAACATAAATGCTCGGGGTGTTCGAGATTATGCTTTTTTGGTTATTCGACGCCATGGTTCTCCGATGCACTTTACTGAAGTTGCCGAGGCGATCACAGACTTGTTCGGCAAGAACGCACATACCGCAACATGTCACAATGAGTTGATCAAAGATAAACGTTTTGTGTTGGTGGGTCGTGGATTGTATGCTCTGAAAGAGTGGGGGTATCAGACCGGTGTAGTAAAAGATGTTATTAAAAAAGTCCTTCAGCAACACCAACCGCTATCAAAAGAAAAGATCGTTGAGCAAGTGCTTAAGGAGAGATATGTCAAAGAAAATACCATTGCGGTAAATCTACAAGACACAAACATTTTTAAAAAAGACAAACAGGGAAAGTACTCACTTGTATAAGCAGCAAATTAGGTTTTAGCTTATGGGTTTGAGGTTTTAGGTTTTAGGAAAAACGCGCACAAGCGCGTTTTCCACATGATTCGTAATTCTTAATTCCAGATTCATTTTTAAAATCAACTATCCAAAAACCATCATTTACGATATTATATAAACGTATACTATTATTATGCTTGATAGCTTAATACAGAAATTTGCCGAATCGTTTGTTGTTGTGGGAGTTATTTTCCAATATTTTATTTACTGGGGACCATTTGTCTTGGGTTTTTTGTTATGGAATATGTGGAGAGATTTCTTGCTGAAGAAGTGGCTTTCTAATATGAATTGGATTCTTCTTGAAGTTAAGCTTCCTAAGGACATAAAAAAAACACCGCTTGCTATGGAGCTTATGCTTAATTCTTTGTATCAGACCAGTGGTGGGCCGTGGACAGATAAACTTTTTAAAGGGCGGACCCAAGATTGGTTTTCCCTTGAGATTGTTTCTATTGAAGGTTCTATACATTTTTTTATTCGTGTTAGAGATTTTTACAAGAACTTTGTGGAGTCGCAAATATATGCACAGTATCCAAGTGCGGAGATCTACGAATCTGCTGATTACGCACGAAGGATCAACTATAAGGGCGATGAATCACAATGGCAGCCATGGGGTCTCGAATACAGACTGGCAGGACCGGATCCGTTGCCGATCGCGACTTATGTTGATTTTGGTATGAACAAAGGAGGTGTTAAAGACGAGGAGCAGATAGATCCGCTTACTACGATACTCGAAATGATGGGTACGTGCGGTAAGGGTGAACAGATATGGCTTCAGATCGGCGTGAAAGCATCGGGAAAACGATTCAAAAAACCCGGTTCATCTTTTGGAAAACAAGACTGGGTAGCCGAAGGGGAAAAAATGATCAATGAAATAAATACTAAATATAAAAGTGCTACAGGAGGTACTGAGGTTGGAGATCTTGGTATGACAGCTTCAGATAAAGCCAAGATACAGGCAATAACACGCAATATATCAAAGATCGGTTTTGATTGCGGTATTCGTGGGTTTTACTGGGTCAATAAGAAACAAGCATCATTTGACGTGTCAAAAGTAAAGGGTCTTGTCGGTATGTTTATACCGTTCAAGCTCGATAGTTATAATGAGATCAAGATCGCACGAGCTACGGATTTTGATTTTCCGTGGGAGGACTTTATGAATATACGCGTACAACATGAAAAGCGAAATATGTTTGATGCGTACAAACGTCGCTCTTTTTTCTTTGCGCCACACAAACGAAAACCATTTGTATTGAATGCCGAGGAGCTTGCTACGATTTACCACTTTCCCGGTATGGTTGCTGAAACGCCGACGTTTGGTCGTATTGAATCACGTAAAGGTGAACCGCCGACGAATCTTCCTATATAATATTAAGTATGAGACTCTTAGTTGATAAAATAAAAGAATATTCTCAGTGGGTGTTAGATGATACTAAACGCAGTTTCGTTGCTCTCTCCGGCGTTGTAGCGGTAATTGTTGCTGTTTTCGTACTGTCTGTTACTTTGGCACCAAGAGATTTTCCGGTTGGGCGTATCGTAACGATCACGGAGGGTGCGACTCTTACAGAAATATCAGAACTTTTTAACGAAAAGTCTGTGGTTGCATCTCCTTTTTTCTTCAAGATGCTCGTAAAGGTATCGTCAAATGATAAAGAGATATTAGCTGGAGATTATTTTTTTGAAAAGCCGCTTACTGCATTTTCTGTTGCACAAAAAGTATCAAATGGTGAATATGGACTCGAACCCAAAAGAGTAATGATTCCTGAAGGAGCGACAGTTCTTGATATTGCGGCAATATTTGCGGCGAACTTTGCAGAGTTTGACTCTTTACGTTTTCTTGAATTGGTCGAAGACAAAGAAGGATACCTTTTTCCGGATACGTATTTCTTTTTACCAAATGTACGGGAAGAACAAGTGATCCGTGAACTTATGGAAACTTTTGAGGTCCGTGTCGCTTCTATCGGAGATACAATAGAATCATCCGGAAGATCGTTTGAAGATATTGTCATTATGGCATCGATCATCGAGAAAGAGGCGTGGAAGGAAGATGATCGTCGTCTTATTTCCGGAGTGCTTTGGAATCGGATCGATATCGGTATGCCGCTCCAAGTAGACGCAACCTTTTTGTACATCAATGGTAAGAACACATATGATCTAACCCATGATGATCTCGACATTGATTCACCGTATAATACGTATAAATATCTTGGACTTACTCCGGGACCCATCTGCAATCCCGGCTTGAATTCGATCGAGACGGCAGCGGCTCCTGAAGAGTCTTCGTATCTTTTTTATTTGGCTGACAGGAGCGGCAATACTTACTTTAGTTTGGATTTTGAAGAACACAAAAGATATAAATGGCTTTACTTGGACTAGAGTTTATTCAAAAGTTAAACACTAAAATGGATATTGAGAATATTAAAAAAGTTCACTGTATCGGCATTGGCGGGATCGGGGTTTCTGCAGTCGCGCGTTTTTTTCATACGAAAGGTGCAAATGTGTCCGGATCGGATGTCGGTCTTTCTGAACAACTGCATGAGTTGAAGAAAAAAGGAATTTGTGTCTATGGTTCGCACGATCCGCAAAATGTTCCAAAAGATGCAGATATTGTGGTATATTCACCTGCTGTGCCGGATGATAATGTAGAGATGCAAGCGGCAAAGGAATATGGGATCCTTAATTTGTCATATCCGGAAATACTCGGACGAATTACTGAACATTTTACAAGTATTGCGGTCTCCGGGACCAACGGCAAGACAACGACAACCGCCTTGTTGGGAAAAATGCTTGAATCAGGGGGGAAAGATCCGACAGTGATCATCGGTGGCAGAGTTGCCGGATGGGATAATAATCTTCGTGTCGGTGAAAGTGACTTGTTTGTTGTGGAGGGGTGTGAATACAAACGATCAATGCTCAATTTGCAGCCATATATGATCTTACTGACAAATATTGAAGAAGATCATTTGGATTACTATAAAGATATTGATGACATCCTTGATGCGTTTACCGATTATGTGTCAAAACTTACCGAAGATAACGTCCTTGTCTATAATAATGATGATGAATATGTACGCGATATATCAAAAAACACTGTTGCACGAACAATTCCGTTTGGTATGGAGGATGGTGCCGGTATTCGTGCAAAAAATGTTGTCGTAGAGGACGGAAAGCAAAGTTTTACTCTCGAGGTCTATGGAGAAGAGCGGGGAATACTCACTACACATATTCCGGGTACGTTCAATATTTATAATATCTTGGCGGCTTTAACCGCAGCGTTAGATATGGGGGTTTCGTTTGAAGAGATCAAGAAATCACTTGATAGTTTTAAGGGGATGTGGCGACGATTTGAAAAGGTTGGTGAATATGAAAACGCGATTGTTATTTCCGATTACGCGCATCATCCCACAGCCATTAGGGGTACAATAAAAGCGGCTCGGGAATTTTTCCCGGACAAAAAAATTCTTGCGGTATTTCAACCGCATCACGAAGATAGAACCATAAAACTTTTTGATGATTTTGTAGAATCATTTGCAGATGCGGATGAGACTATTATTGCGGAAATTTATCATGTACAAGGGCGCGAAGAAAAAGAATCGAAAATATCATCGAAAGACCTTGTAAAAGCCGTTGAAGACAGAGGCGGAGTAGATATGGTGTCGTATGCAAAGGACTTAGAGACGACAGAAAAAATGATTCGAAAAAAAGCAAAAGATTACAATGTAATTCTTATTATGGGAGCGGGGGATATAGACAGTGTTGCTAGACAGTTAGTCAGTAAAAAGTAGGAAGCATCAAATTAAAAGTATCCCAATTTGCTTGCGCAAATTGGGATGGGGTTATAGAGTGTTTGTATGAAAAAGAAAAAAGTGTTTGTGGGACTTTCCGGCGGTGTTGACTCATCGGTGTCGGCGGCACTTCTGAAAAAACAAGGATATGGTGTGACAGGGGTTTTCATTAAAGTATGGCAACCGGATTTTCTAGAGTGTACATGGAAAACTGAGCGTCTTGACGCTATTCGGGTTGCCGCGCATTTGGACATTCCATTCATGACGCTTGATCTGGAAAAAGAATACAAGGAAAGTGTAGCGAATTACATGATAGAAGAATACAAGATGGGGAGAACACCAAACCCGGATGTAATGTGCAACAAGACTATTAAGTTTGGCGCGTTTTTGAAAAAAGCATTGGAATTGGGAGCTGACTATGTGGCGACCGGACATTACGCGCGCAACACATTCAACAAAGAAGCCAATTCATACGAACTTTACACCGGAATTGATACAAATAAAGACCAGTCATATTTTTTGTGGACACTAAATCAAGAGCAATTAAAACATATTATTTTCCCGATCGGGGAGTATGAAAAACCGCAAGTGCGAAAACTTGCCGAGAAATTTAATTTGATAACTGCGACCAAGAAAGACAGTCAAGGTTTGTGTTTTATGGGTAAACTTGATATGAAAGATTTTCTAAAGGAGTTCATTCCGGAAAACAGAGGAGATGTTTTGGACGAGGAAGGTAAGGTGATCGGCTATCATGATAACGCTATGTATTACACGCTTGGTCAGCGTCGCGGTTTTATTATTACTCAAAAGACACCGGAAGATATTCCGTATTATATTGTTGCAAAAGATATGAAGAATAATACGATCACAGTGTCGCATAAAAAAGGTGAGCATTTGCATAATGAGCAAAAAGAAGTTGAACTTGTTGATACAAATTGGATCTCGAATGCTCCGAAGGACGGTGAAGAGTTATCCGTCCGTATTCGTTATCGGCAAAAATTACATAAATGTGTTGTACGACACAAAGACGAGAAGATCTTACTGAAATTTGATGAACCGCAAACGGTGGATGCGGGACAGTCCGCTGTACTCTATGATAAAGAGCGATGCGTTGGTGGCGGAATCGTTGAAAGTTAAAATTTTGTTATCGCGGACGTTTGTTTTTGTCATCTCGACGCTTAGGAGAGATTTCCTATACTTAACCTTTGCAATTCGATGTTCAAGGGATCCCTCCTGTGTCGGGATGACAAAACGGACAGTGAACAGTGAAATGAATAAAGAAAACAAAAACAGCGGGGTCAGCCGCTGTTTTTCCCGTATACGTACAATTTGTAGACTATTTCAACCCAATCCTATGTAAAAAAGAAAAAAAGAAATTTTTTTTACATTCATCCAAAACCATTTCTTTGGTTTTGAAATTTGATAAACTCAATCCCTCGGGTTCAATTATCCAAAATAGACGGATAAATTCTTCCTTGTCTATACTATTCTGAGTGAGGGTTTTCTCTCTTAATTTTCTTAAGAGGTCTCCTTTTTGAAATCCACAGCTCCAATTTGATGAGTTGCTAATACCAAAAGGAGGATGCAAAAATATATCCTTTATAATTTTATCATAATTATCCACAGAATAGCACTGAATAAATAGTGCATTTGTAAGTAGCGGGATTAGCCACAGTCGTTTTCTGTTTTCGACCCCTATTTCTTTCGCTCGTAATGCCGTGATGTTGTCGGGTCTGTTTTTCAAAATGAAATTTATCATTCTGAACCATTTGCCCCATGATTTACCTTCATAACAGGAAGGCATCAAATTTATTAAATCTCGCATCTCTTGCCCCATTTGAATTTCTGCTGGTGTAAACGCAAACGCTAAAAGGCCCTTTTTTTCTTCTTCAGTAGGAGCATGTTCTATTAGAATTTGCAGAGTTCTTTCGAAAGCCATTTGCTGATCCCGGTTATTTTTGAAATTTTTTGATTTCCAAAATTGCATTGTACGAATAATATCATTCATATTGTTATTTAATTATTAAAGACCCGTTTCCGGATCTTACTACTAATAAGAGTCCGGTTAGACTACATATATATCTAACATAAAATACATTTGTGTCAATAATTTCACACATTTAAAAAAATCGGTATAATGAATGAATTATGGTAGTGAAAGCGAAACAGAAAAAAGGAGTTGAGATCATAAAAGGAGACGGACAACGAGAAGTTTTTTCAAAAAAGAAACTTCTTCGTTCACTGCGTCGTTCAGGTGCATCGCCTGCAGTGGCGGAGCGCGTTGCAAGCGAGGTAGAGAGTTCGTTGCACGATGGCATGCAAACACGCGATATTTATCGAAGAGCGTTTCAGTTGTTGCGGAAGAAAGACACACTTTTGCCTGTTGCACATAAATATAATTTACGCAAAGCGATCATGGAATTGGGTCCGGACGGATTTGCGTTTGAGAAATTCGTCGGGGAGATATTCAAAGCTCTCGGATTTAAGGTCAGGGTAGGTGTGATGATAGATGGTTGGTGCATAGATCACGAAGTTGATGTTTCAGCAAAAAAGGACGGCGTACACAATTTGATCGAATGTAAGTTTCATAACACGACAGGGTACAAAACAGATCTGAAAGTTGCTTTGTATGTACGAGAAAGATTTCAGGATATTGAAAAAAAGAATGAACACGATACTCCGGAAAAAACCCGTGAACATGAAGGGTGGCTGGTAACCAATACGAAACTTACAACGAAAGCGATCAGGTATAGCGAATGTGTTGGCACTCATGTTATTGGATGGGGATATCCTAAAAAGGGTCAAGATAATCTCGAGGATCTGATCGAGAGATCGGGTATCTACCCGGTGACGATCCTTACTTCTCTTTCCAAGCAGCAAAAAAAGATTTTGATGCAGGATGGAGTCATTACGTGCCGACAAATATATAAAAACAGGCAACCACTTCTTGCTGCCGGGATAAATGAAAATAAGATAGCTCTGATCATAAAAGAGATAGAAATACTCTGGCATCATCTCGGTTAAGAACTAAGCAGAGATTGTAAAATAATATATGGATATATACATCTGTGTATTAGTTCTGTTTTGTTGAGCTTTAGCTTGTGGTATTATCAGAGGAATGAAGAAGTGTTTTTCCCGATTTTCTTTCTTGTCGCGTACATTGCTTATTGCTTTTTTTCTTGGTTTGGTTGCGGTGAGCCCTGTCTTTGGTTCTGAAATAAGCTTCACGGGAGAAAGTGCGGATCCAATAGAGCAAGAGCTTTATACACAAGACGAGCTTGTGGATATTATGAGTCCATCTGTGGTGCGTATATTGCAACATATTAAAGGCACCGCACAAAGACCGTATTTTATCATTGATGAAGCATCTCATACTATTGCGATCGACACCTCAAAAGATGCCGAAATTGTTGATATCAACAGGATTATCCTTGGTACCGGCTTTTTTGTAACACCTGACGGATATATTGTTACTAATGCGCACTATGTCTCTGATTCGATGATCAAACTTGCCTTTGTAGACGAGTATATAAAAACTTCTCTCAAAAGTGATGTTATTGATAGGGTCTTCAATGAAAAAATGGTTAGCTTTATGATGGAAAAGATAACATTTGATCTTACAAAAGATATTGTTGTGATCGATCCAAATAATGAGGATTCTTTTTCTGAAGATGAATTGTTTAACATATATGATATCGGTTTTGCTGCGAGCGTGGCATATGCCAATGACAATTTTTATTCAGGAGAGGAAAATATTGCTCTCATAAAGATCGCAGGAAGCGATTATCCGGCAATGGCATTCTCTGAGGAGGAGTTTGATGTAGGTGATGTGGCGTATATGTTCAACTCAGCTTCGTTGGAGACAGGTCATGTGAGTGATTCGGATGTGTATAATGTTGTGTTACACGATGCTGTTGTGGTAAAAAAGACATCGTTTGCATTGTCTACAGAGATATTGTATCAGACAGACCTTACAGTATCTGACCAGACGGGCGGTAGTATTGTCTTCAATGACAATGGAGAGGTGTTTGGAATGACCTCCTATAGTGGGTATGAAAACGTCGCAAGCAATAAAGATATCCCGATAGATATTTCATCAATTGCCATGATAACCTCTGTTTTGGATAAAGTTGATGTGACACATTCGGTCAGTGTTTTTGACACATTGGCAAAAAAGGGTGTAACTGCGGTAAAAAATAATAATTGCAGAGAAGCTCGGACAAATTTTGCCGTGGCTTTTGCCGCAGACAATCCCTTTATACACACTGTTTCTTTCAATGAATACATAGCAAATTGTGCTGAAGAAGTTGTGTCGGATCAACAACAAGACGGAGCTTTCTCAGAGATTCTGTCTTCATTGCAACAACGTATTTCCGCAATGACAATATCAGACTGGGTTGTTCTTGCTGCGTTGATCTTACTGACCATAGTTCTTGTTGTTATTGGTAATGTTCTTATTCGAAAAACGCGTAGAAAAAACGGTGATGTTCTAAAGACAAACAAAAAACCGGAACGTAGTGAGGCAATGCGTA
>JAGLOS010000020.1 GCA_023137615.1 Minisyncoccota bacterium
GGGGTAAACTCCGCCTTGCGACGCAAGATCATACCAAAATTCTCTAGTGTAAGAGCAAACCTTTTTTCTTCTTTTTTTATATATTGTTTCATATATCTAGTCTTAACGAAGGATACTTGGATCGATCCGTTGCGTGATCATCATTTGTGGTGTAAAGAGTATCTTCTTACCACCTCCCTCTTCCACATAACCGCGAACACTGATAAACACTCCCGATTGCCGGACAATATCAACCCCATGAAAATCGTGATTCCCAATAACTTTAATTCTAAAATCTTCTATTGCCACATCACCATCTATCAAACTTTCATACGAATCACCTCCGTTATCTGAGCGTTTAATGGTATTTCCATGAAAAATGTATATGATCTGATCATCAGGAGTAGATGTATCCCCATCAACACCTTCAAAAATAAACACTTCTTTAAAGTCTGAGCATGTTTGCTCTTCTCCCAATTTATTCTTTTGACCGGGTGGCAAATTACCGCTACTTTCGTTTTCATCTATATACGCATAAAAAACAGAACCGTCATCACATCGATAGTGCGTTCCGGCACTCACTTCTCGGAACATTTTCTCAAGCACAGTATTTACAAATCCAACCGACATTGACGTTGAGCGTACGTGTTTATTTGCATTCATCACTGTTACCAAAATACCAACTGCCATCGTCACCACACACGAAAAGATAACAACAGAAATAAGCATCTCGACAAGTGTAAACCCTTTTTTATAAGTCATCACACGCGATTTGGATATTATTTTTTTTGTCTGTTGTATATTTATGTTCATAGTGAAATATTATTTTATAGACACTTGCCCCGTCCTTGACACCTGCACGTTGACCGGCGTAGCTCCAGAGATACCCACAAAAATCTTTGCTAACGATACTTCTCCAAAACCAAAAGATGTCATAAGAGCATCCGGGTCCGGACGTACAAATAAAATATCGAGTGATTGCACTGACGGATCAGAGTCTGAACATTTTTCTACGCCGGGAATTGTGGTCGGATAGATGCAGAGTTTCTGAATACTAAACTGATCTTCAAAATATATCTTTTTCAACAATTCATCGCTACTGTACTGTCCATCTTTATTATCATCAGTATACAATATTGTGTATGTTGGGTGCGAAAGATCAATGTGCATGCCATATCGCCCTTCTGATCCTGTCGGAGAATCTCTCAATATCCCGATACCATACGCTTGTGTTTCACGAATAGAGAGAGCCAGTTCATGCGCGACATTTCGTAACTGTAAAGTACTTTTAAAATCATTTTCACGTATAAATACGAATGTCACAAAAATAGCCATAATACCGATCACAACGAGTAGTTCCGGTATCGAGAATCCTTGATTATTCTTTTTGACGATCTTATTTTTAAACACAAAAAAATACGAATTTTAATAGAATATGAATAATGACAACAGTGTGTTCAAATACTGTTCAAAAAATATCGTACTCAATAGTCCCAGTATCAAAAACGGACCAAACGGTATTTCACTCTTCATTGTAACTTTTTCTGCCGATGATCTCCAACCGGTTATCCGACCATACACTATCAAAGAAAGTCCAACGATCGTCCCGATCCAAAACGCCAACATTATAGCAACATACGCCTTGCTGAGCCCGAGAAACCATCCAATTCCAAGCGCTAATTTCGCATCTCCAAACCCCATCCAAGTACCGCGAGAAAAATACCACAATGCGGCAAACGGCAAAAAACACACTGGCCCAGCCGATACTGACACGAGAAGACCCGTGGTATCACCCAAAGCAAGCGCTTGATACACAATATATCCAAACGCTAAAAAAGAAAATGAGTACACAAAGAGATTCGGTATGATCTTATGTCGAAGATCATACACCGCGATCACAACAAGAAGTAACATCTGGATTATAAGATACGCAAGTTCGACAACACCCTCCGCAACAAAATACGCTCCCACAAAAAGACACCCCGTAAGGATCTCAACAAGAGGATACTGCCACGAAATACGGCTTTTACATCTACGGCATTTGCCAAGTTGCAATGCAAAACTCACTACCGGTATAAGCTCATACCATCGCAAGGTCTTCCCGCATGAAAAACACATTGATCTTCCGCCAAGTGTTGTGCCGCTGTTGTACCGATAAATAACGACATTCAAAAAACTCCCAATAACAAGACCAAATATAAAAATAATAGGAACAACAAATACTCCATCAAATAGTATTTCCATACTGTAATTTTACCACAAAAAACTAAACTACGAACACCCTTATATTCCTCCACACCCTTTTAGGGTCATCCCTTTCACCCTTGAACAAAAAAACCACCATATGGTGGTTTTTTTGTTCAACGCAAACTAAATATAATTAGTTAATAGCATCAAGTGCCGTACAAGTTGTTACACCAGCAACAATAAGGACGTCTTGATCATCTGTAAGAGCAATCGTTTCTGAATTTCCAGTACTATCAATACAAGCATAAGTACCAGCTGTAGCATTAAGTTCTGCTGCAATCACATAAAAAGCAGCGCCTGTGTTACAAATAATCACTCCCCCTGATGGAATCTGTGCCTCTATTCCATCAATCTGTCCTTGAATAGTAGTATCTGAAAATGGTGTGTTAGCAGTTACCAAACCAGCGCAGGCAGCAGCTGTGTTTGTAAATTCATCTGCAGATCCATATGTATTACCTCCATCTCCAGAATTATATAACTCCATTTGTGCTCTCATACCACTCAAAGTTCCTTGAATGTTCGCATCCTTGCCCTTTGTTCGAGCTGTGTTCAAACTTGCAAGAACAACTGATGCAAGAATACCAATGATCGCAATAACGACCAAAAGCTCAATAAGTGTAAAACCTTTATTTTTATTCATTTTGATTTTTGTTATAAAAACTAATAATTAATAATAAACTTGATAATGAGTTTATAAAAACACATTCAAGATGTTCTTCAATCCTTTCAGACAAAAGATCAAAAAACCTTTCCTGTCCTTTATTATAATACAATGTCTTTAAAACAATAGTCTATTGTGTGGATAACTAAAAGACAAGTTGATTTAGTCTGTAGTTATTAGTTATTAGAAAACGCGCAAGCACGTTTTCTAAAACCTACAAACTACTAACTCTAACTAGATCGATCCTGCAATATTGTAGATCGGCATAAGCACGGACGAAAGCACAATACCAACACCCAGACCGAGCGCAACAACAAGCGCCGGTTCGATAAGACCGATAACTCCTTCGATCGTATTTTCAACCTCTCTTCGATAGAACTTTGCCATGACTTTCAAAATAGAAGATAATTCACCGGTCTCCTCTCCTACCCGCAGCATGAGCACCATAATACGCGGTATCTCCGGATGACCATCGAGAGCTTCCGACAACGGGCTTCCTGATTTGATCATCTCGGTCGATCCATATAGTATTTTTGCATAGGTCTCGTTATCTACCACATCCGCCGTCACCTCGATCGCCTTTACCATCGGCACTCCGCTTGAGAGCATGGTATATAGATTGTCAGAAATTCGAGACAAATAAAGTTTTTTATATAAATTTCCAAATACAGGTAGATTCAACTTTACACCGGAGAGACTCAGCACTCCTGTACGCGCAAGATACCAAAGAGTGACAATAATAACAACAAACAGTAAAAATGCTATATGTCCGTAATTCACTAAAAAATCACTTATCCCAATAATAACGGCTGTATAAAAAGGTACCTCCTGCCCGCTTGAAATGATGATCTCGCTGAGTTTCGGTATCACAAAAGTAAGCAACAATATCATTACAATAAAAAACACACTTACTACAAAGGCCGGATAAATAAGAGCACCACGAGCTTTCGAGGTAAGTTCATATGTTCTATCCATATAATCAGCCAAGTACATAAACACCTCACTTAATTTTCCGGACTCCTCACCCGAGCGAACCATGTTAACATAAAAATTAGAGAAGATACTCGGATGTTTTGCCAATGCGTCTGAAATAGCTGTTCCTCCCTGTATCTCATTCGCGATCTCTTCGAGTTTTCGTGCCAAAAGTGGATTTTCAACTTCCGCCGCAAGCATACTGAACGTTTGCAATGCTGATACTTGCGCATCAAAAAGGGTCGCCAGCTGGCGCGACAACACTACAACATCTCGCGTAGAAACACGTTCAAACAACGCAATATCTCTTTCGAAGAGAGGCGTTTTGGTCTCTTCTAACACCGACACAACAATAAGTCCGCGCCGCTGCAAAGCAGTAATGGCCGCATCTTTCGACGCCGCATCGATCGTACCCTGTTTTTCAGCTCCTACATTATTTACCGCTGTGTATTTAAATATCATAATTTTAGTATCTAGTATCTAATAATTAGTATCTAGTATAAAAATCGCAGAGCGATTTTTATAATAATCTCTCAAGACCTTTTGGATCTATCGAATGAGCGTAAGCATCATCCGGCGTAACCTCTCCCTTTTTTACAAGATCAGCAAGTGATTTATTCATACTGATCATACCTTGAGCCGCACTGGTCTCGATCACCACATTGATCTCGTGTGTGCGACCTTCACGGATAAGACTCGCAATCGCATTATTATTGATCAAAAGCTCATATGCCGGAATACGACCACCGGCAATACACGGTATTAAACGCTGAGAAAAAATTCCCAGCAAACTACTTGCCAACTGTAGACGGATCTGTGTTTGCTGTACCGCTGGAAAGGCATCAATAATACGGTCTATCGTCTGCGCCGCATCATTCGTATGAAGTGTCGAGAATACCAAATGTCCCGTTTCGGCTGCGGTCACTGCTGCGGACATTGTTTGCGGTCCTCGCATCTCACCGATCATCGCAACATCGATATCTTGCCGAAAAAGAGAATGGAGTGCAGTGTGAAAACTGTCGGTATCAATACGAACTTCCCGTTGATCAATAATAGATCTATCTTCCGTAAATAAATACTCGACTGGATCTTCGATAGTAATAATATGCTCTGTTCTCTCAGTATTGATAAGTTGTATCATAGAGGCAAGTGTGGTTGATTTACCTTGTCCCACAGGACCAACAACCAAGAAAAAACCTTGCTTCTTGCGCGCGAACGTTTCAAGGATCTTTGGTAAATTTAAATCCTCAACAGTCTGGATGTCATTTGAAATGAGGCGCAATGCGATACCGACAGAACCTTTTTGAAAGTAAGCATTACCTCGAAAACGAACTTGATTTTTATATTCAAAAGAGAAGTCCATTTCTTTTGTCGCGAGAAATTCTTCAAAATAATCTCCAGTAAGCATGGCCTGTGCAAAACCAAGTGCATCTTCACGACTTACTTGATCTTTTTTTACAAGCGGAACCAGTGTGCCGGAGATCCTAATGGTTGGATATCTACCTGCGGAAATATGCAGATCGGAGGCACCCTCTTCGACAACAATAGAAATGATATCTTCCAGTTCTTTTTTGTACTCCTTCATAAAATAATTTTTTATATATTAACTTATTCAACTCCGGCTTTTTCAAGAAAATCAACAACATAAGCAACCACCTCGGAAGGAGTTGCGCTTGCCTTTACAAGATATCCATCCGCGCCAAGCTGCTCTCCTTTTTCTTTATCAGAATCCTGACCTAAATTTGAGAGAATTATATATTTTGCATCCGGTGCAAGCTTTTCTTCTTTCGCTTTTTGAAGAAGCTCAAATCCATCCATCTCCGGCATAACAAGATCCAATAGCACAACTGTTGGGTCGAGTCCTTCTTGCAGAGTGTCGAGGGCCTCAACACTCCCCAATGCCGGCACGACATGAAAACCTTTTTCCTTAAATTTGACAACGTACATATCAAGAAGAAATTTATCATCATCCACTATAAGAATTGTCTTGTTTTTATTTGTCATATAAATTTTGTGATTACATTATATATTATACCTTATTAATCTCCTCAAAAGGAATAACACCGCCAAGCGCTTTTAGTATTGCATCTTCTTTCATTGAAAGCATCCCCTTTGACCGTGCAACAGCCCATATTTCAGACTCCACTGGATCCTTTAAAATTATTCGTTCAATATCTTTGTCTACTTCAAGTATTTCAAGTACCGCGGCGCGACCATGTGTTCCACTTGGACATTCTGAGGTTGACTTTGCCCGGTAGAAAGAACCTCCCAAAGAAAGATTTTGTTTGTATTCATCATCCAAGTCGCTAAACTGCTTTTCTATTATCATCTTAAGACTATCGTCCATTGGTATTTCTTCTTTTGAATTTGGACACAATACACGTACCAGACGCTGTGCAACAGCCAATACAAGTGTCGGTGCTATCAGATATGGATCAATGCCCATGTCGACAAGACGAGGTACGGCACCGACAGCGCTATTAGTATGCAGTGTCGCAAACACAAGATGCCCCGTAAGCGCCGCCTGGATCGCAAGCTGCGCTGTTTCTTTGTCACGGATCTCACCGATCATAATAATATCCGGGTCTTGACGCAGGATAGAACGTAAACCGTTGGCAAACGTATATCCGATCTCAGGACGAACCTGCGACTGACTCATGCCGGGAATATTGTACTCAACGGGGTTTTCCAAACTTACTACATTGTTCTTTTCTCTATCCACTGCATTTATCATAGAGTACAGCGTAGTCGTCTTACCCGACCCTGTTGGTCCGGTAATAAGGATCATACCGTACGGTTTTTTTATCGCTTTTTTAATGAGTGTTAGGTTGCGCGCACTCATACCCAATTCCTCGATCTTTTTTACACCTTTGTCCGAATCCAGAATACGCATAACCACTTTTTCTCCATAGTGTGTTGGAAATGTTGAAACACGAAAGTCCACCTTACGCCCCTCAATATGAGCTGTAAAACGCCCGTCTTGCGGTTTTCTTTTTTCATCAAGTTTGAGATTTGCTAAAATTTTTATACGAGCGATCACTGCGCTGTGCACATCTTTCGGAAGAAAGATGCTCGTAAAAAGTTCACCGTCGACACGAAAACGAACACGAATTCTGTCACCCATATGTTCTATGTGTATATCAGACGCATTTCCCTCCGTTGCGTGTCTCAGCATCACCGACACGATCTTGGTGACAGGAGCATCCTCTTTTATTTTCTCTTCACTGACATTTTTTCCTTCATCTTCTTCTTCCGTAACGATCTTTATGTCAACATCATCTTCCCCTTCAATCTGCGAAAGCGCCTCAGTAACCTCTCCCGTAAGCCCTTTATATGATTTTATCGCAATTTCAAAATCCTCAGGAGAAATAAGAAACATCTTGAACGGTACGCGAAGACGAGATGAGATAAATTGCAAAGCATCTCGTGCTTCAATATTCTCCGGATCAACCATACCCACCTCAAGGACCCCATCGACAAAAGCAAGCGGAATAAATTTGTAATATGTCGCGGACTCTTCAGGGACATACTTTAATATATCATACGCTATTTGCTCATCACCGACAGACTTAACAGAAACTCCCGTTTGTTCAGCTTTTGTGTCAAGAATAACTTTGGATGGTACGCCTCTCTCTTTCAGCACCGTATTGATGCTTTTTCCTTCTTTTTGCGAAACATCCAAGATCTCTTGAATATCACGTTCCTGTATATATCCTTTTTCCGCTAATTTTTGAAGGAATGTCATATATTACATACTCTTATATTTAAAGAAATATTACTTCACTTGTCCTAAAGATCAGAAGTGGAGACAAACGGATTATTCCTCCCCAACGGCAACTCAGGCAATTCTTCTTTGAATTTTTTAAGCTTGGTAAATGCTGAGTTATCACTTGTAAAGAAATCGAGAGTAAGGTCAACACTCTCAAGTTCTGTCTGATATATCTCCAACTCTTTCACCATATCATCAGTAAGCGGATTTAACACAACAGCGGTGCTTGAGGATGACGATCCTCTTATCCATGCAGGTAATTTACTTTCATCACCATCGATCGCAACAAAAAAATAGGATGCTGACAAAAAGATAAGCACAATAAGAACAATAAGGGTCGTTTTAAAAATATTTGATATTGTTGTATTCATAATTTCTTATATTATTTTTTATGGAAGCCAATATGTTATTAGTGATACGGAATAAATATATTCGCCCGACTCGCCACTACCGCTTAAAGATGCTATCGAAATATCAATAAGCTGATCACTGTGCTCAAGATCTCTCATGAATTTCTTAAACCCTTCGTACGTGCTTGTTACACTGAACCCCATCGAGAATGTCCCAAATTTATCACCGATCTCTGAACTTCCGCCAAAAACAAGTCCTTGCAGTGTCATTCCGTTACGTTGCGCAATAGTATTCACGTCATGTACAAATACAATTTCGTCAAATGAAGAACGTGCCGGAACAAGTCTATCGAGCCGTTCCAGATCCTCTTGTGAGATCTTGTTTCTATCTTCCTCAAGTTCTTTTATCTTTTTTTCAATATCATCTCGTTGAGTATTAAGAGCCCCGGTTGTGATCTCAATGCTCTCTTTCAAAGATCTCTTCACTTCCTGTTGCTCTTTTATGTACCCAAAATACATAGTGGAAGAGAACATGAGTAATATTATTGGAATGAAAAATTTAAACATATTTTTTATGTGTTATCGTTTGACTCATTTTCTATTTCATTATCATTCTCTTCATTCTCTTGCAGTATATCTTGAACTTCTTCGTTATCTGCCGCATCACCTTCTCTGTATTCACTCATAAAACCAACGACCGATGGGTCAAGTTTGCTCATAAAAGTAAAATCGACTCCTCCTTCTTGGTTAAAACTTATGCCCGACAATTCGACCTCAAGTAGCCGCGGTTCGGCTTTATACATAAGCGATGTTGCAGCGAGTATCGCGTAACTGTCCGCCCTGCCCCGCATACTGATAGATATACTGTCTCCAACTCCGGAATAAGTAAGATTTCCATATGACACTTGCTTTGGCGTGGTCTCTTCAATGATCGCAAAAATATGAGATGGAGCAACGTGCCGACTCAATAATCCTTCTGCCACAATTACTTGACGTGTAAATCTCTCGACATTTTTAATCTTCTGGAGAATATTACGTTCTTCCAAATCTTCAAGGTATTCGACAAGTTCTTGTACTTTTGCGTCTCTTTCAATCATTAAAGCACGGACACCGTAGTATTCTTTTGCAGCAAATCCTATAGAAGCCAATGCAATGAGCATTGATATCAAAAACGAAATTCCAAAAAGAGGCCGCTTCCGAGCATTTTCGCCTCTGGCAAGTGTTTTCTTTGGAATAAATGATACGTTTATGTTTTCACTCATTGTTCCTGATAATTAAAAAATAAAAAATGTTGATTATTCCTGGATCGCTTTAATGGCGAGTCCGAGGGCAACGGCAAACTCAGGTCCCGCCTCTTTAAGTGTATCTTTAAGAAACACCGGCGTCTCAACTCTCGAGAAAGGATCTCCAACTTCGACCGGAACATTGATGTTCGTTCGTGCAAATTCAGAGAATCCTTTCAAAAGAACACCTCCTCCGGTAAGCACAATACGAGTAATGGGACGTGAGTGTTTTTTCCTATAATTTGCAATGACTTTATTGATCTCAGATGCAATATGATTGAGCGGGATCTGAACTGCGTTCAATACTTCTTTTTTACTACTGTTCAAACCTTCTTCACGTTTTATCTTTTCCGCTTCATCAATACTGATCTTTAGCATTTTTGAAACGGTAATACTGACATCTTGTGATCCCATATTGATAATATGCTGCATTCGCAATATACCAAAATCAACAACAGCAAGCTTTGTGGTACCGGCTCCCATGTCGACAACCATCACAACAGAATTATCTCTCCCAACCACGGAACGAATGGCGCTAAAAATATCTATCTCAAAAGAACTTGAAGGAATATTCACCACACTCTTGATGTCTTTGTATTTTTCGACAGTATCATTGTGAATAGCCGCAAGCAGCACTTCTGTTTTTTCTTTTTTGTATTCCTTCCCCTCTTCAACAACCTCAGTCTCGACAGTATCATCCGGTCGTGGCAATATCCACCAGTCAAGCATAACTTCCGACACCGGCACCGGAATATATTTACGTGCCTCAAGAGGGATCATCGAGTTGAGTTGTTTTCTATCAACTTTTGGCAGTTCAATAAGTGACAATAGTGCCGAGCCCATGGGTATTGAAAGGATCGCTTGTGTCCCCGAAATATTCGCTTCTCGAAGAATATCCCCAAGGGCCTCCTTTATCTTTGTCTTTGTGAGTACAACCGACTGCCCTACACCGACACCGGCATACGGACCAAGGGCAAGTTCTCCATAATTTTCAAGAACCACCTTTCCTTTTCTCTCTCCCAGCTGAATAACCTTGATCGCAGAGGAACCGATATCGATACCCAGAACACTCCCCTTTTTACCAGAGACCATTCGAATAAATTTGTTAACATCTAAAAATTTACCAAGATTCGGCATATACAAAAACAGCACTACTTACACTTGGAATTATATCACAGAGCAGCAACAATCTCTTTTAAAAAGACGCTACTTATCCACATAATACATATCACATAAATAACAAAAATCTTATACACTGACTTTGCGTCATGAATAATTTATTAAAGATCCTGAAATCGAAGGTCATTGATCTGCTATTTGTTCCAACATGTATCGGGTGTAACAAAACAGGAGAAATATTTTGTTCCGTCTGTCTTCAAAACATTTCTCCAAAACTGCAAGAGTCAAGTGAGAATATCTTCTCAGTATTCAAGTACTCACACCCAACGATCCGAAAAGCTCTGTGGAATTTGAAATATAAAAATAATCGAGATCTCGCTCAAATATTGGCACAACAGGTCTATGATGTAATTCTCGAAGAGATCCTTATACAAGAGAGATTCTATGGCTTTACCAAGCCGGTAATGATCCCAATACCTATGTACAAAAAACATAAAAGACGACGCGGATACAATCATGCGGAGTTGTTATGTAAAGAATTGTCTTTTATAGATTCGCTGTCTTTTAATACTGTTTATGATGTCCTTTATAAACATCGTGACACACCACGTCAAGCAACCTTAAAAAACAAGAAGGAACGCCTACAAAATTTACAGGGCTGTTTTGCGATAAAACACTCGGAAAAAATATTGGGTCGAAATGTCATCCTCATTGATGACATCACCACAACCGGCACCACTTTGAAAGAAGCAACCCGTGTATTGAAAAAAGCCGGTGTAAAAAAAGTAATTTGCTTTGCAGTGGCGCATTAAAATGCGGGACTCAAATCCCTCACTCTCTCGCAAAACAAGGAACCGAATACTATCACAACACGAGGGATTCGTCCCACGATTACTAAGTATATTTTCTTCGCTCCGCTCGAAATCTACTAAGTATCGCTGGACGCGGCTCGCAGCCCCATCTTACGCTTCGCTCCAGATGGGGACCCCTTGCTCCGCCGTTCGAATCCCTCACTCTCTCGCAAGATGCAACAAAACCAGAGCGTTTGCTCTGGTTTTGGCACTTGCGGAGAGTGAGGGATTCGAACCCTCGAGGGAGTTTCCCCCCTACGTCCTTAGCAGGGACGCGCTTTCGACCACTCAGCCAACTCTCCATGATTATTCTACTGTCTGTTGTTGTCTTTGTTTATTCTCGGTAATTCCAAACATCAAACACTAATTCAGAATAGTCGCTTCGCTCATTTCTTCATTGAGCACTCAGCCAACTCTCCAATATATTTAATTATAATCCCCTCGAGGGTTTATTGTCGAGGGAGTTTCGTCCTACGGACGCTGTCCACTCATTGGGTATTTTGTTTCGCTACTCTCACAAAATTCCTCAATGAGTCTTGCGAAGCTCCAAGTGTTCGCTTCTCACCCCTACGTCCTTAGCAGGGACGCGCTTTCGACCACTCAGCCAACTCTCCAATCTCTAAAAATTAAACCGTACAAACAACTTTATCACAATTTTTCTTTTTTACCAAACCTCTTTTTTTATACTCGAGAACCTTTTAGAAACTATTTTTATTGTGAAAAACCAATGCGAAAAAGCGTTTTGAGTCCATTCCAAAAATCCTGTTTTGTCTTTTTATTTTTTGAATATGTTGTATATATCGCTTGTACGGAAATTTCTACATACGAGAGGTCATGCCTGCCTATCTCTCGTATGATCTCACTTTCATATTCATATCGGCTACTCTGTGTATTTAATATTATGGGGAAGGATCTTGGTCCATACGCACGAAAACCACATTGACTGTCCTCCACACGCAGACCGCAGAATATCCACGTAAAAAAATTTGCTATTTTGTTTGCACAGATATTGTACAGTGGCATATTCTTCAAACCAAAAAAACGTCGTCCAAGAACCACGTCATATCCCTTTTCGATCTTCCGGACCATCAATTTGATATCCCTAGGGTCATGTTGCCCATCAGCGTCAAACGTAACAATAACATCCGCCCCCAAAGACCGGGCCTTTTGGACCCCTGTTCTGACCGCAGCCCCTTTACCAAGATTGTATACATGACGAAGTACAATAGGCAAACAAGAAATATCCCTCCACCACTCTTGCTTTATTTCTTCCTCGCTACCATCATCAACAACAATAATATTACAAAAGCCCTCATTTACAACCCCCTCTATCACGCTACGTACCACTTCGTGATCCTCATTATATGCAGGAATAACAATAAAAACGTTACTTTTCATATATTAATTTTTACAACAATTTAAAACATTTGCAACCACAAAATCATAACAAAAACTCCCGAACACATACATCTCCTTAAGTAACGTTAAGACTCAAACAAAAATTAAAAAACACCACGTATTTCTTACGGACACTGAGAAACTTCTGTTGTATTTATGTCTGCCGGTACAAGCACAGATGTCTCTTTTGAAAGCCCTTCGAAGTCAACACACCAAAAGCCGGAACCCGAGGGACTTTTAAGAGGAACAGTAATAGCCCACGACAAAGCATTTCCTCCGGTTCCAACAGCTCCATCGCTTGAACTACACACCGCACTTCCTCCACTTGCTTCTTCTGCGGAAGCGATCGCCATCTCTATTGATGGGTCTCCAGAAAAAATTCCGCTATTGCAAGAAGCAGTTTCTCCTCCATAGTTAATGTTTGTACTATAATAAACTTCAGTCTGTGAGCGGATGTTAACCAAATTGGCCTTAACGACCGCATCTGCGCTTTTATCCCGGGCTGCACCAACATTTACCAATACGATCGCAGCAAGTACTCCAATAATTGCAATTACCATAAGGAGTTCTATAAGTGTAAAACCTTTTTGATCTTTCATAAATAATATAATAATTCTATTTATTATATTATACCAGAAATACTTCAATGAACAGTAGTGAATAAGATATTTTTAAGTTTTGTAAGATTTCTTACGTTTTTTGGTAATATAAAACAGTTTTAGTATAACTTTACAGGGCAACATGCACAAAAGAGCAGCACCAAACAAAAAAACATAGTCCGGTAGTGTATACACCAAAAGTCTCCTATAACGAAACTGCAACAAAATTGTTTGAAAAAGCTGTTGCCTTGCTTTTGTTTTCTTAACACTCGTTGTGTTTTGATAATATAGATACAACACTGAAGGAATATTTGTTATCCTAACTCCTTTTAAAAACCATCTGATCCACAGATCATAGTCTTCGCAATATCTAACGTCTTCATACTTTCCAAAATTAGAGAAAATGCTCTTTTTTACCACAACGGTCGGATGCGCCAAAGGCGACTCCCGTTTGATTATATGTGATATATTTTTTTCATAATAACGATCAAACAATATTTTATCACTGCCCTCCTCAATATAACGCAACGCCGTACCCACAACATCAATATTAGAATGATCTTCAAGATACCTCACTTGGATCTCAAGACGTTTTGGCAATGATCTGTCATCAGCATCCTGCCGTGCAATATACACACCACGAGCTTGTTCAGTCCCCTTATTTAAAGAAAAAGCAAGACCTATGTTCTTTTTATTTGTAAGAAATAATATTCTTTTATCTTTTTCAACATATTCATCAAGTATTTTTTTTGCCTTAGTGTTTAATGGATTATCCAAAATGATAATAAATTCAAAATCAGTAAATGTTTGCTCTAAGATGGAATCGATCGATCTTCTTAACTGTCTCTCGGATTCAGAAAAAACTGACATGATAACAGACACTTTCAGCGCCTTTTCCACTTTTAACTGATCTTTTTCGTTTTTTTTCATATATTACTTTTTAATCATGTCTTGCACAAAAAGAATATTCTGACGGCTGGCACACGTTAACTTCTCAACTTGCCGTTCTATCAATTCTGTAAAATAAGAATGTTCTTTTTCTATTACATCTATAGACAGTAAAAGTTTTTCTAATGAAATATTTTTAACATTTAACAAAACAAAGACTTTAAACATCCCCAAGTTCAATTGTTCCATCAAACCGATAAATTTTTCTTCATAAGAAATAGCAATAAAAGGGGTACCGGACGTAAGCCCAAATATAATAGCATGCATACGGCCTGAGATAAGATATGCGCTTTCTCCATAGAGAGCTTTGAGCTCTTTTGGATGTACACCAAAAAGATACACTTTTATCGCACAAGTAGGATCTATCTGCCTATATTCATAATATATCTCTTCACATAATACATCATCTGCCGTAGTGTGCGACACTAGACACACAGATAGTTTTTTATGTGTGGTGTGTTCTATGACACCAAGCATTATTTTTTTATACTTCTCACGCACGGAACCCTTCTGCGGATCTCTTATACAAATGGTCACATACTCTCGAGGATTAAATGGCAAATTCTTGTTGTCGCCTTTCTCAAGTAAAAAAGCAATATCTGCAGTACACATAACATCTGATAATCCTTTAAAAGATGTCAAAAATCTTTTTGTATATGGTTCTCTCACCGTCACGCAAGATACGCGATTCAAAAAAGCCGGAATACATACTCGAGAAATACACGAATCAAAAGGACCTATGGACTGGGCAAATATGTAGAAAGGTTTTTGCAACAAAAGCACCAGAAAATAAAGATACAGACGAAACTCATAATGATAATGCGTACTCAAAAAACCGCCTCCACTACTGATCACCATATCTACCTCACGCATAAAACAAGCTTGTTCTCTCCTGCTTTTCCGTATTATCCACAAACAATCCATTCCTATCCAAGATATAAATGCCCATATTAAAAACGCAATCGAGTCATAAAATCCAAAAAAGATAGCTTGGATCTTACCATACACAGATACTCCTTTGTACAGATCATCGGAACCAAATCTTTTCTGAAAAATATTCTCAATATCAAAAATACGTGGGAAAATCCGACAATCATCAAATTCTGGATATTGAGACAAAAAACGCGGATGAGATGACTCCACCGCGAGATCAATTTCTTTATACTCTAATTGCAAACTCTCAATAATACTCATAGCAATTGCAATATCTCCGGAATTCAAGGAATAAATATCGGTAATAAATACTTTCTTTCTTTTCATGCGTCATCATTATAACATCGTATATATTACACGTCTTTTATCCTCCGGTCTAAAAAACCCGAAGAAACGCGCGCTACTGAAAAAATCGTTATATACTATAATTACACTATTAATAACCCTCTGCTCTTTTTTGTTTTCCACATGAATCATTTATCACAAAAACTTTTTACCCTTTTCTCCTTTTTTCTTGCAATAACGATCATCGGTTCATGGATACTGAGCCATCTTCCTCTTTTACAATCACTTTTTCTGTTTGAAACAGGTTGGGTCGTTCCTCTCAATAGAATACTTCCTCTTATTTTTAGTTTTGTAATACTAATCCTTTTCTACACATACATACGATTGAAATATAA
>JAGLOS010000021.1 GCA_023137615.1 Minisyncoccota bacterium
CGTTGAAGAACCTCCAACCGTTGAAGAACCTCCGGTAGAGAAACCGGCGGAAGAAACCAAAGAAGAAGAACCGCCGGTCGAAGAGCTCGCAGTAGAAAAACCGGTCGAAGTTCAGTCTGATACAGACCTTGGGGTTAAACCCGAACAGGTAACAGTAGAGTAGATCGATTAAAAGTTATTATATTAAAATGTTAAAGATATCAAAAACAATTCATTCAATTCTTTTACTGGCAATTATTTTTGCGGGCGGTTTGTTGATGGCGAATTCTGCGTATGCACAGAGCGTGCCATCGAACAATAAAGTAGAGATATGGGATGAGTCACAGGGTATGTATGTGCTTTTGGCGGGTAATCCTATCTTTGATGTATCTAACTTTTTGCCGGGGGATACGGAAATAGAGAAGATAAAAGTGACCAACAATAGACCGGAAGCTCAAACTGTCGGATTGAAAGTTGATGACGGTTTTGACCGAGGATGTGTTGATATTGGGGGCGGAGAATTTTGCTTGGCAGATGAATTGATCTTGACGGTTGCTGAAATTGGCGGGGGTCCGGCCTTTTCCGGCTCTTTAACGGATTTTTATAACGCAGGTGAAATTGCTATTGTTGATCTGACAGAAAGTGGAGGGTCTAAAGATAGTGCGGAATTTAATTTTTCAGTGCATTTTAATGAAGCGGCGGGAGAGAAAGAATATCAGGAGGCGACCACAATGTTTGATCTAAAGATAGGGTTTTTAAGCAAAGAAACTGTTTCCGGTGAAGGAGGAGGAAGTTCTATGGGCGGAGGTAGCGGATATATCTCGCTTCTTTTGAACGGGGTAAAAAACATAATTATTAGCGGGCCGCCAATTTTAACTGATACAGATGCTGTAATTGGTTGTGAGACAAAAAATAGCGCAGGAGGAGATATTCTTTCTCAATGTCGCGTGATCTATGACAAAGATAGCCATCCTTCTTTAACTGAAGGTCCGCCGAATTATGGATATGAATGGTCAACAGATCCGACAGATCCGCCAAAAGATTTTGAACATACAATAAACTTAACAGGTCTTGAATCCGGTGAAACTTATTACTATCGCGTAGTATGTTGGGCTTCGCCAAGCAAGGTAAGCACTGAATATGTTTTTACTACGATGGAGGAAAGCGATGAAGAAATTTCTAGCGATAGCGGAGGAGACTTTGGCTCTCTTACCTACGTTGGTTCGCCTGTGGCGGACGGGCAGTATCCTTCAGCAGGAGTCACTGGACAGGCGACAGCTTCAGAAGGAGACACTGGTGGGACGACATCCGAGGGTGGAGAAGAAGAAGATGATATTTACAGTGCCGGCACAGATCCGGACCAAACAGGAGGCGACACAGAAGAAGAAGTTGAACCGTCAGGAAATCTTGCGTCCGCTTTGCTCGCCTTTTTTGGAAATGATATTGGTATCGGCAAGATCTTCCTTATTTTACTATTACTCCTTCTTTTATTCCTGATCGCGCGTGCCATACTCAAAAGATCAAAAAGTAGCAATGTTGTTTCCCATAATACTCGGAATTAGACAAGTTTAGGATGGCAAACCCACGCGAGTCCATCCGTCATTGCGAGCGAAGCGAAGCAATCCAGAGTTATAACCAACATACCCTGGATTGCTTCGTCATGATCTACACTCCGTTTCGTATCACTCCTCGCAATGACGCTTTTTGAAATGATGTTGGATGGATTCACTCTATCCGTCATTGCGAGCGAAGCGAAGCAATCCAGAGTTACAACCACGTACCCTATTGATTTTCTTGATGAGATGGGTCCGTCCTGACCCCATTTAACCCAATCATGGCATTTGTAACGACATTTCTTTTCTCAATAATTTTGGTGTGATATTCGGTCTATACCCGGCAAGAAAAGCCGCACTCATGGATCCTATTAAGGCGTTGCAATAAACAGTAAGATAGTAATTGGCATTGTTTTTTATAGAAGCTATTAGAGTTGTTGCGTGCATTCTGTTAACGTGAATTGTATAATATACATAGATAAGGTAGTTTATCTAGATTATGAATAAATTAGACGATTTAATATTGTTTGTAGTAGATAGAGCTTGTAAAGAGGGTAAATCAAATCTCTCTCGTTTTGAGGTGTTTAAGATTATTTATCTAATTCAAATTGAATCTTTAAAATTTACTGGAAAATCATTTGTAGATGATGCTCGTTTCGTTCGTGACAAAAATGGTCCAATATCAATTGATGTTTACAAGGCGATGGATATCCTAAAAGAGAAAGGTTATCTTAAATTGGATATTATAGAAAATAAGAAATATGGTCACCCACGGCATGCATTTAGTCTTTTGAAAAAAAAGACTAAATTTGATTTTTCAACAGGGGAAACGATATTTTTAGACAGTGTATTATCTGACCTGTTTAAACTTAGTCAGCAACAATTAAAGGAAATTGCATATAATACTGAACCGATGAAAGAAATTAGACGGCGTGAAAAGAGTGGAAAAATTTTGAAAGGGAAACCAATTGATATGAAGCTAGTATCTTTGGATCCAGACATATTAGATATTTATACTGAAAATGCATGAGCATATCGGCTGGTGACATATTATTTTTTAATGAATATCTTTTCACCGACACCGGTGAAACAAAACCTCATTATGCGCTCGCTCTTTTGCCTCAAAGTGCAACTAAGTACCAATCAAATTTGTTTTGTTGTGTGATAACTTCAAGAGAACCTCGTGTGTGGGGAATGTTGTTATTATCAAAAAGATATCCTTGTTTTAGTAAAGATAGTTATTCTTGTTTTAATCGCAAAGACCTAGTTCCCGCGGCGGGTCTCTCGGAAAATTTGGATACCTTGAAGATTGGAGACAGAAAAAAAGCTTTTAAAATTCTCAAAAAATCACTTTATGTGATAAAAGATACTTTAGGTGATGATGCTTTTATGAGAGCGGTAATAATTAGAGAATGGAAAAAGACTATATCAGCTTGGGGAAAATAGAATAGGGACAGCTATCTTTTATATTTATACCTTAGATTAAACAATTAGTAATTAATGCTATAGTATAAGTATGTTTAAACGCCTTAAAATAGAAGAGTGGCGACAATATAAGGAAATTGATATCGTTTTTCATGATCGCCTAACAATTCTTACTGGTGCTAATGGTTCGGGTAAAACTACAATATTGAATATATTGAACCGTCATTTTGGTTGGTCTGTTAATTTTGTTAGTACACCTAAAAGAATGAAAAATGGTGTCTTAGATTTTCTCTCTGGGCTTTGGAATCCATTTAATAAAATTGGGGAACAGCCTAATGAGATGGAAATCGGAAGCGTCGTCTACGAAGATGGCAAAAAGGGTATACTTAAAATTCCCACAAAAGTTTCAGAAGTTTATCAGTTCAGCATATCCGATCAGCAACAAGTTGATGGTGTACACATTCCTTCACACAGACCAATATTTACTCATCAACATGTTGAAACAATGCCCACTAAAGCTTACACTAGTGAGCAATTATTTAGTAATTATTCAAATGAGGTAAAGAACAGAAGTATAGGAGGATACAGTGACCGAACCCCAAATTACTTCTTAAAAGAAGCCCTTATTTCTTTAGTTGCTTTTGGTTATGGTAATAAGAAAATGTCAGAGAATAGGAATGCAATTGAATTGTTTGAAGGTTTCCAAGGTGTTCTCCAAAGAGTTTTACCTCCAAAACTTGGTTTTAAACAACTTTTGGTTGAGGTTCCTGAAATTATTTTAGATACAAATTCTGGGAAATTTTCTCTAGACTCTGCTTCTGGTGGCGTGACCGCTATAATTGATTTAGCTTGGCAGGTCTATACGTTTTCTCAGCAAAAAAACATTAAAGACAAAAAGTTTGTTATTACGCTGGATGAGCCAGAAAACCACCTTCATCCAGATATGCAAAGGCGTTTGTTGCAGAATTTTATAGATGCCTTTCCAAACGCACAATTTATTGTTGCTACACACAATCCTTTTATTGTCACCTCTGTGCCTGATTCGAATGTTTATGTTTTGAACTATAATGAGCAAAATAGAGTTGAAAGTTTTCTTTTAAATACAGCTGATAAAGCGGCTTCTTCAAACGAAACTTTAAGAGATGTATTAGGTCTATCTTCAGCCATGCCACTGTGGGCAGAGCAAAAAATTGAGGAAATAGTAGAAAAGTATTCAAAAGCTGGATTGACTGAGGAGAATTTTAAATCTTTGCGCATTGAAATGACAAAACTAGGCTTTGGTGAAGTGATACCAGAAACTATGGGTAAAATTGCTGATAAGGAACATGATACACCTAAATAAAAATCAAGAACCGTTAGTTTTATCAAGGAACAAGAAGTCTTGGAAGAGCAAATATCGTAAAGCACTACAGAGCAGAAATATTCTTCCGAATAATTATAACCATCCAGATATTAAGCAAGCCGTTAAAGTTGAGACACATGATAAGTGTGCTTATTGTGAAAGCAAGAGTTCGCATTCTCATTGGGGTGATATCGAACATATTCTGGCAAAATCTAAGTACCCTGACTTAGTGTTTGAATGGAGTAACTTAACTTATTCTTGTGCTATTTGTAATTCGAATAAGTCAAACTATGATGATCCTAAATTGCCTTTGTTGAATCCATATGTGGATGATCCCAACGTGTTTTTAAATGCAGTTGGTCCATTAGTTATTCATAAACTTGGTAATTCGAGAGGTGAAATAACAGAAAAAATTTTAAAACTTAATAGGAATGAATTAGTAGAAAAAAGAAAGGAAAGAATACTGTCTATCAATCAATTAATCGATAGATGGGGGCAAGCAAAGGGTTCTCTAAAGGATTTGTTAGGAACCGAGATCAAAAATGAGATTGCAGTAGATAAGGAATTTTCTTTTGTATTAAAATCATATGTCGCTATACAGTGTAACTTTTAGAAATAAATAGCGATAAGTCCAATTAAATTACAAAAGGTGTGGTGTTGTATTCTCATGAGGGATTTACTTGAAAGATTCTCAGAGGATAGTAGAGTAATAAGTATATTATTAACTACTAAAGAATGAATATGAAAAAATTTAAAATTGGTTCTTATCAATTAACGGAAACAAAAAAGTGGGCACCGTGCGGAACTCTTTTTGAATTTATAGAGGGTGACAAAATGAAGATCACAGAAGCTGATGTTTTTCCTCCAGAATATAGATTTGACACAGAAGAAGAAGCGGATGAATTTTTCAGAGAACATTTTCTAAAAGAAGGATACATTGAAGATATCGAAAGTTAATGGAGACAAGCTTTAATTAACCCAGGTATCGTTTATCAACAAAACGTGTGGTGTAATATTTTATTATTTTCCTTTCTTTTTACTAAAAAATTTTAGAGCTGAACAGCAAATGGCGGCAGCCGCCATTAACTTTTGGTATTTTGTTATAAATAAAGTGTGATACTATGCTTAGTAACACATACTAACTTTTGAAGATAAGGATAAAGAGTATATGTTATCATTTTCTCAAATTTTGTAACATGCATATTTACAAAAAGTTTTTTATCGTAATTTTTGCAATCGCAATTTTTGTTTTACTGAGCTTTTTGTTTTTAGTTGCGAATACTCCAAGAGAAAAGATAGAGGTGGATGTAAAAGAAAAAGTAAAACCAGTTACACTTATTGACTTTTATGTAAATGAACATTTTTTAGAGCAAGAAGTCAACCTTATTTACTTAGATGATTTGCGTCCAAACATTAAAATTTCAGCTTCGTTTGATTTGCGTCCAAAAGAGAAGGTGTCGCTATTTATTGATAATTCTTCGAATGTTATTAAGGATAGTTTTTATGGAGACACCTCATATGACGACGCCGGTCTTTCCATTGAGTTTGTTCCTAGTTTTGCTTTAACCCCCGGTCTTCATACTCTTGAGTTTGTTCTTTTTGATAATGAGGAAAAACATAATATAAAGAGGAATTTTTTTGTAGGATATTATGATAGTTTTGATAAGAACCTATCAAATTCAAAGGTGTGGATAATACCAGAAAAAAACCCAGACAATTGGTTTTTAGTAAAGAACGGTAACCTTTCTATTATTCCACAGACGAAAGACGGACATTCTTCGTTAGCGTTTCTGTATCAAATTGAAAATAACGTTAAAGTTGATTTTTCTTTAAAACCCTTAGGTGAGAATGTGAGTTTATTATTTTATTTTATTAACTCTGTAAAGAATCAATTTGTTTTTGGTAGTAATGATGATCGAAGTATAGTTCTTTTGCGAAACGACAAAGAAGGATCAAGTACTCTGTACGGTAAAGAATTCAAATTTGAACCTGAAAGTTTTTATCAAATTAGAATAGTTAGAAAAAATGGAGAATATACCCTTAGTGCAAGAAAAATTTCTAATGGAGACGAAGTTGATCCTTTTCTGGAAGAAGATTATTTTGAAAAACTTCTTGTGTACATTGATCCTTATTTTAAAAAAACATTATCGCATCCAACAAACATAGGTTTTGCTCTTTGGAACAACAGTGATGGGGTATTTTTGGATAATGTTTATATTTTAACGGGAGATATTCCTATTTTTACCAAGCCATGAAATTCCTTGTGAAATTAAAAAATGCTATAGGGAATATTTTTTGTGATAGATTAACAAAAGAGTCTGGTCTTAATTACAAAGATCACGGATTGTCTGTGACGATAATCGCTTGGCTTGTAGTTCTTCTAATTTTTACAGTTGTATTGGCATTTTTTATTGGGGTAGGAAAGGTGGTTAGTGACAGAGTTGTTGGATGGGGAAATACAGCTTCAGTTGAAGATGCCTTTTCGAAAGAGAAAAACAATACAGATTCGTCTATTGAAATTAAAGAATGTGAATATCAACAACAAGAAAAATGGCATCTTTGGGATGGACAATTAGTCATAACCCCAACAGGTTTTATTCTTCCTGAAAATGTGGCTAGAGGGTTGTATTCTTATAGTATACCCCTTCAAAAAGAAGATAAGTATACACTCAAGTTTTCACCTCAAGGAGATGTTATAAATTATGTTGTTCTTATCCCCAATTTGTTTGAGTTGGTGGTAGGAGACAATGATTATAAAACAATATACCTTAAAATAAGTAATGTTTTAGAAGAGGCGCCAGTATACGCCGTTGAAGAAGAGGTGCAAAAAACTACCAGACCTTCTTTACGTTATGCTATTAAGAAAGGAACAACTGTTGGTGTTAAAATTAATCAAAGTATGGAAGGTGGTGCTTTAGTCTTACATGTTGAAATTGTTTATGTTCCTGATGTTGAAATTAATTCAGAACCTTTAATAGATGACTTTACTTATAAATTTATACCTTCTCCAATTTTTGATATAGGAGATCTTGCTTTGACCGTGGGGTTCTTTAGAGGAGAAGGGAATCAAGACAGTGAGATACGAGGGCGTTTTATTTGTCCCTTATTACAATAGAGTAATTATGGAAGTTAATGGTTAACGGGGAGTGTTAATAGCGTAAGGTTAATTAAACTACAAAAGGTGTGGTATGATATTTTTATTACGTCACAGAAAACAGGGAAC
Organism: Minisyncoccota bacterium; assembly: GCA_023137615.1. Classification (GTDB taxonomy): domain Bacteria; phylum Patescibacteriota; class Minisyncoccia; order Phycocordibacterales; family JAGLOS01; genus JAGLOS01. Next base: position 7,523 of record JAGLOS010000021.1, read on the forward strand.
AATCGGATTTGGGTTAATTAAACATTAAACCGAGACTTGTGTTTAAGTATAAAGTGTCTGTAAATCAGTAGTCTCGTGATATGATTAACATAATGGTAACTAATAGAAAACCAAGGAGGCAAACAGTAAAGTTTCGTGCGACAAAAGTTGTAAAAAAACCAACCGTAGTATCATTTCGAACAAAGAGTGGTCAAAGAGTTTCCTTTTCTGCAACTAAAGTTGTGCGGCAGAAGGCGGAAGTAAGCTTTAATGCTAAAAAACCAAAAAGGAAATGAGAAAGATTTATCTCGATGCAAACATTATTGTGACGTTAATTGCTGGTGAAAGTAAAAGTAAAGTTGTTAAAGATGCTTTAGAAGTTTTTGGTGATCTTGAAGATGTTATTTTGGTTACTTCCAGTTTTACTTTTACGGAAGTCGCAAAAGTTTTAATTCACGGAAAAAAGGAAAACCCAAAAGCTGTTGCAAAAAAATTAAATAAAATAAACAGGGAAAATTGTATATCTGGTTTCAATTTTGAAATTGTACCAACATCTCCAGATTCAGCTTATACTTTTGAAGATTTTTGGGTTTCTGTTAGTGAAAATATGAATTTATATAATCCAGGTTGGGCTGATGCAGTTCATTGTGTGATTATGAAAAATAACAGTATTAAAGAAATTTTATCAATGGATGGTAAAGACGATTTTGAAATAGTTTCTGGAATTACACTAATCCACCCTAAGGACGTTAAATTGTAAAAGATCAGACTGTTATAAAGGAGATAATAAGGATTAATTGGGGATAAATCCAATTTAACCACAAAACGTGTAGTATCATATTTTATTATTTTCAGCCATATTGGTTTCCTTTCTTTTGGTTAAAAATTTTTAGAGCCGGACAGCAGATGTCGCCTTGTTTGCAATGTGTGTAAAAATGTGTGCAGTTGAAAGGGAATTGCAGTTGGACAAATTATCTTGTAAAAGTATTGTTTTGGGCGAAGGCGTAAAAGCTCAAGATTCACTTTCTTGCACAGACTCAACTTTCTTGTTGGGAATTCCAGGTTGTACCACAGAGGACATAACATTGTTTACTGTGAAGGTTCAGGCTACAAACTCTGGTTCTGCAACAGTAGACGTTACCGGAATAGATGTGATCGGTGAGGGAATGCCGTTGCCTTTTGACTCAACAGGCGGTGTTTATAACATAACCGCGGTTGCGGCGACTCCTCCGGCAGTACCGACTGTTCCGGTAGCTCCAACTAATACGAAAAACGATGAAGTTATCAAGCCGGCTCCGACTTGTACTTGCGACGATTGGGGAGAATGGCAATGGAGACTTCAGAATGACTGCGGTAGAGGTGGTTGTGATTCGGCTCAGGTGCTGCAAACTCGCGAAAGAGAATGTGATCCGGTTTCTTGTGAAATTGAAGTAGAAAATCGTTGTGTAGCGGACGCTTACTGCGCCTCAATGGTTCCTGTAGTAGATGACGAAGATCTATCACAAACAGCCGCAACAGGTGAGACTGGTCCAATTCCGGGCTGGTTGATTGCCGGACTGATCCTTCTGATCATGATTGGTGTCATTGTTTACTTTTCTAAAAAGAAGAAACAGCAATAGTTACGAAAAAAGGACGGTCCTCGAGGAATGATGGACAAAAAAGAAACAAAAAACAGACCTGCATGAGCAGGTCTGTTTTTTGAGCGCTGAAATTGTTTAAGGGATCTCTTCCAGATGAAATGTGCGCAGAGTAACAAAAACAATAATCAAACATCATTACGAACGGAGTAAAGCAATCCAACACCCAACGTCATTGCGAGAAGTGATACGGAGCGAAGCGGAGTAGCATGACGAAGCAATCCAGGGTATGTTGGTATAACCCTGGATTGCTTCGCCTACGGCTCGCAATGACGATGGTGGTTTCAACAAACATAATCACCGTTTCCTTAAAAACTAGTAACTACAAACTAAAAACTAACTCCGGATTGCTTCGCCTACGGCTCGCAATGACGATGGGTGTTGAATTGTTTCGTTTGTTGGCTTGCAATGACGACGGGGAGACTTTGTTGTACATCATACGCCGTAAACTTCGTAAAATAATAGACTTTTGGGAATGTTTGATCTGTATCGTGGGTAATGTGATACGGACAGCACTTAATATCTGTCACCGTTTGGTCAAAACGCCTCTATATTCACGCTTCTTTTAAATATCTGAACATTACCATATTCTTGGGTTTTCTTACTTATGGTGCTTGGTTTTGGACTTGCTCTTTTGTCATGGACACGAAACTTTGTGTGGAAATAATAGACGAACGAGCCCCGAAAGTTGACAATAGGCGTCTTTCTCATTAAAGTTGCTGTATATGGAAACTATAGAAGTAGAGTCAGAGATCTTAATACCACTGTTTGTATTACCGGCAGATGTCTGGGGGTTGGTTCTTTGTAGTGTTTCTTTTTTGAGTATTACTGTCGTTGTCTATTTTTTCGAGAGATTTTGGACAAAGAGAGCGTCTTGCGTATATGGCGAGAACGGGCGAGTCCAAAGGATACTTCTTTGGGAATTTGGTACTGTTGTGTCACTGATCTTTGCTCATTTGCTTGGTTTTTATTGTGTCGTATTACCTCTTCTTTTTTTACTTGCGTTTCTCTCTATGTGGTATCTTATTCGTGCTGTTGCGTGGCAGTAGTATTTGTACACAAGGTAGAAGAATAGTGAATATTTACTGTTAAGCTTCTGTGTATAAGTATGTTTAAAACACGTTGAATAGGTGTTGAAAAGCTGTGCACAAACGTTGTATCTGGTACTATTGATATATTAAACCAAAGTTGTATAGTGGTCTATACTATGTTGAGCTTATTCTACAATAAATTTCTTAAAATATGTGCTGGCGCTATTGTTTTGGCGTCTTTTTCTATGCCTACGTATGCTTATGCTCAAGAGACCGCGTGTGTCTATTTAGATACGCCTGTGATCGCAGGTGAGATAAATGATATTAGTGCAGTGACAAAGCTTCAGTATTTTTTGCTGAAGCAAGGTGACACATCTGTTGCGATAAATGGTGTATATGATGAGGTTACTATTGCTGCGGTAAATAGATTTCAAATACAACATGCCGTTCATATTTTGTATCCGTGGGGACTTACATTACCAACAGGAGACGTGTCGGTTACAACTTTGCATAAAATAAACGAAATATATTGTGATTCCGCCACGCCACTGTCGACGGTGGAAAAAAGTAATATGAGCAAAATTCGGGAAAAGTATATAAAATCCGTTATCAGTACCTCAACCGTTGTCTCCGGAAGCGTGATCGGAGTTCCGGATGTAGAGAAGAACAAAATGGCAGGAACGCCGATCGGATTTATTGATGAGTTTTCTTTGCCGATACTTCTGATGTTGTTTATTCTACTTTCAAGTCAAATTTATTTTATGTGGGGCGTTGTACCGCGAAGAAAAATGCAGCTGATCCCTCGAGAGTTCAAGTAAATATGTACGAGGTTGAACTTCGTACGTATTCTTACGTTATGAAAGAGGTCAGGGTCTTGTGTTTGACTTTAAACATCTACGTAGATATCTATATAGATATCTACGTAGATGTTTGGTTTGATCGATCCAATTCTCCGCAGCAGAGTAAGTGAGACGGTCGGCGTATGGTGTATAACAAAGTATAAGGGATCTCTCCCAAAGGTCGAGATGACAAAACGAACGCTACTTTGTCGTTCCGATGTAAGAGGAATCCCTAGGTTTTTACAAAGACAGATTTCCTTTGGCGCGGATATTTTTCGTATTTTTTGCTCCTTTTTTATTTGAAAGTGAGCGGAAGTACGCAGATGTTGCGATCATAAGTGCATTGTCGGTTGAAAGGTCTTTTGTTGGTAAATAAAGTTTGATATTTGGGAATTCAGCGGTAATTTTCTTTGTAAAAGTATTTCTAATACGTTCGTTTGCAGAGACACCACCGCCGATGAGGATAGTTCGTACTTTGTATTTTTGGGCGGCTCCCAATGTTTTTTTGATCAATACTTCTGTGACGGCGAGTTCGAATTCATTTGCAATTTCCGCTTTCATTTTTGGCGTGAGCCGAGGAATCTTTTTTATTGTATATAAAACAGCTGTCTTGATACCGGAAAAAGAAAAATCAAAATCGTTCGAATGGAGCATGGGGCGGGGTAGTGGAAATCGTGAGCTTCCGTCTTTGATCGTCTTTGCAAGTTTTGAGATGTGTGGACCCCCGGGGTATGGGAAATTCATCATGCGTGCCACTTTGTCAAACGCTTCTCCTATGGCATCGTCTCTTGTCGAACCGATCTTTTTATATTTCATCCGGTCTTTCATCAAGACGAGCTCGGTATGACCGCCAGAGATCAAAAGGGCGAGCGCGGGGAAGGTGATCTTGGGTAATATGATCTCTTTTTTTGATGAACCTTTTTGAAGAAGAGATGCTACGATATGACCCTCCATATGGTTAATAGGCAAAAGCGGCACATTCCATGCGTGAGATAGAGCTTTTGCGAAGTTTATACCAACCCACAGAGCCGGCTCAAGCCCGGGTCCTGCCGTCACCGCAACCGCATCTATTTTTGGCTTTTTGGTCTGTGATAAAAGTTTGATAAAAGGTTCAATGATATCATGCTCGCGCGTAAGCAGTTCTTTATAAAAAGCGCGCTCTTTTTCGTTGATATTCAAGGTTTTTTTACTTTTTTCAAATAATTTTGCTTCTTTAAGCGCAAGAATGCAGAGAGGAAGAATGTTTTTACTGTGTTCTCTTTTTGCAAGGTTGGGGAAGACCCCGCCGTATTTGGCGTGCATGCTTGCCTGTGAGAGAAGTTGATTGCCTAAAATAGTGAAGGTGGGATGTGCGAAACCACCGCGGGCGTCTACAATGCTGATAGCCGTTTCGTCGCAAGATGTCTCGATGGCAAGAATTTTCATAGTCGTTTGTTTAGCGTAAAAGAATTAAAGTTTGTTTTTAATATTATAGGATTCTTAGACACTATGTTTGATATGGTACTGCAAGAAGTGGGTGAGAGCAAGGATATAAATTAGAATAAAGAATTATGAATAATGGATCACGAGGAAAATGCGCTTGCGCATTTTCCTCAAAACTACAAACCACCGACTAAGCTCTCATGATATGTGGATAACGTTATTGACAAATGATTTTGATTGTATATATTATAGATAGATACAAAGTATCTGTTCCTCACAAACAACAATCGCTCAAAAAAGAGCAACACAAGCCACACAAGCCACAATAAAACCTCAGTTGAAAACACCCCAGCCACCCCAACATTTCCAGCCACTACAAAATTTCAACCGAGCCAAATTTATTGCGGCTTTCCTTTTTTCCGCCTGTCTTCCGACAGGTTTTTTGTTTGATAGAGTAATTTTACTGACAAGTATTAAAAAATTGTTTACTTCCCGATAGGGGTGGTGGTAGGTCTCCACAGGATGCTCCATGGTTCAATCTGTTATTTTAGACAGATCATCCAAAGCATCAATTATTGTGCACTTGGAATCTATACATTTTATTTCGTACTTATGGGAAGAAATAAGGGCATACGACATTGGCAGTTTGCAGTCTGAATCAAAAGAGCATGTTTTTCCAATTTCCGTATCATCTCCAAATTCAGATTCAAATTTCTCAACACACACGATAAGGTGTTTGCAATCGCTGTCACAACCTTTCCAAACAGGTTCTTCATTTTCATCATCACACGCTATATCTGTATGAACGCAAGAAGATAAATTTTTAAATTTTTTACAACAAGCTTCGTTTTCTGCATGGCATTCGCCAAAATTATCCAATAAAAAATTAGGTAAGAGAATAATAGCGGGTATTGTGATAGCAATTAAAATTACAGTAGTGATTATTACTTTTTTTGTCATATGTTTCCCAGATTAAGTTTTTTGTGAACTTCTCTGATCTGGGTTGCGCAGAAAAAATTATGTGCTTTTCCACTTGGATCTCTGTATTGGAACAAGCTTCTCTCAATAGTTTTGATGTTGAAGTTTGTGTTTTTCATCATATTTAGATATTCTTCGGAAAGAGTTTCTGCTGTATAAAAAGTGTTTTCATTGTGTTTTACGACACCGGCTTTTTTATTCAGTTGTGACAGCCATACTTCATCGGAAGGAGTATCTTCCATGGTTATAGTCTTGAGTATTTTGTTTGTCAGGTCAATATCTTTGAGGAACTTGCTTAGTCTCTTATGTCTTTCTTCCAAAGACAGGGGGTCTGCTTTTTGAGCCGAGCCGATACACACGACAATATTATCATTTTCCGCGATCGCTGTTTTTATCAGATAGCGATGCCCGCCATGTAATGGTTGAAACCGTCCCACAACCAACCCAAGTTTGATTTTTTCTTTTTTCATATGTATTTTGTTTTGATGTAGTTTGGCGGAGGAGGAGGGATTCACTGCGCCGCAAGATTTATATATTCGTTTCACTCATTATAAATCTAAGCTCCCAGCATTTTACTTCTCATCCCACTTGTATTCCACAAAGAAGCAAAACATCTACGTACCTAATCGGTACGTGAATATTTTACTTGGCGGAGGAGGAGGGATTCGAACCCTCGATGCAGTTGCCCGCATACCGCTTTTCGAGAGCGGCGCCTTCGACCACTCAGCCACTCCTCCAATATGTTTCGCTCAAAGAGCTCAAATTGTCGCTGCTTCCTTACAGTCAGCAGATCGTGGCTTCGTGCTCGCCACCTCCGCTTCGCTACGGATGATAAGTAAAGCAGTTTACTTATCATCCACTCAGCCACTCCTCCAATATGTTTCGCTTTTTCAAAGCTCAAATTGTTACTGCTTCCTTAATGTATTTTGAAATACTAACATATTTTACTTTTTTTGGAAAAATGTTATTATGACCACGTCCAAGACAGCTTCGCAATAAGCTGTTTTTACATAGACGGCTTGCCCGATTTTATTTAGGGCCCCATCGTCTAACGGTTAGGACATCGGCTTTTCAAGCCGGTAATCGGGGTTCGATTCCCCGTGGGGTCACAAAGTAGTACTTCCGAGCGCGTAAGCGCAACGCCACGCCTGCGGCGTGCAAAATGGGCAGGAAAAATATGGTGTCGCTCTGCGACAAAATGGGACGGCGGCGGCACGCCGAAGCGCGCGGATTTGTTACGAACCTGGGGGTTCGTTCCGACTTTTTTGACGAAGGAACTGATTTCTTTGAAATCTGCGGATGAGCTCAAAAAATCGGCTTGTTTCGTATCTAAAATCCATTCCCGCAGGGGTTCGACCCAATTATTTCCCTTGTGGTCAAAATCTTTCTTTTCCTGTTTCAAAGCAAGCGTGGCGCGCATAACTTCATCTTTCTTTTTGATATAAATACTTTTTGGAATATCATCATCCAAGTATGACTCAACCAACTTTTCCAAGCGCGTCTCGCTTGCTTTGATCTTATCGGTAAGATTTTGAACACAACTTTGCGATGAGTTTCTTTTTTCATGCTCCCAAACCTCAATTTTTGTGAGCATGTA
>JAGLOS010000022.1 GCA_023137615.1 Minisyncoccota bacterium
GCACAAAGATCAGGCAGGAAAAAACGTCTGCATATGTTGATTTTGAAGACGTGCGCGGACAAGAAACCGCGAAAAGAGCGCTGTTGATCGCAGCCGCAGGAGGACACAATATCGGACTTTTCGGACCACCCGGGACAGGCAAAACAATGCTTGGAAAAGCGTTTCAGCACATTTTGCCTCCGCTTGACTATAAAGAAGTGCTGGAAGCAACAGGTATTCATTCCTCGGAAAATAACAATACGGGCGTCATAACCACCCGTCCGTTTCGCGCGCCACATCACACATCGTCGTATGTATCGATAGTTGGCGGCGGCACATTCCCAAAGCCGGGCGAAGTGACCATGGCTCATCGCGGAGTCTTGTTCCTTGATGAATTTCCGGAATTCGACCGTCGTGTGATCGAGGCATTGCGCCAACCTCTCGAAGACAAAGTGGTAACTGTTGCGCGTGCCAAAGGAAGCGAAACGTTTCCCGCAAACTTTATCTTGATCGCCGCAATGAATCCGTGCCCGTGCGGAAATTATGGCACGGAAAAAACATGTTCTTGCACCGCAAATTCACTCGAAAAATACAAACGAAAAATTTCCGGACCGATCGTTGATAGGATAGATATGTGGATCAAGGTTGACCATATCGATCATAAAAAACTCTTGGAAACACAAAAAGGGGAGAGGTCAATATCACTGCGGGAAAAAGTGACCACCGCAAGAGATATTCAAAAGAAACGTTTTTTGAACAACAGGGCAATACAAACCAATAGCGATATGGATGCCAAAACCCTCACCAAAGAAATATGTCTTTCAGAAAAAGTACGTGCGATACTCGATACCGCGGCAGAAAAGCTTGATATATCTCCACGCACTTATCATAGAATACTGAAAGTCTCGCGCACTATTGCGGATCTCGATGATTCAGACAATATCCGAAACAAACACATCCTTGAAGCATTGCAATACCGACAAAAGATCTAATCCTTCCAACAGGTTTTTAGAGGAGTGCAGTTCAAGAGTTAATTCAAGAAATGGGGTTGACAAAAAGGTATTCATCTGTATAGTGAAAATAGTTCTTTAACATACCTTGGTTTATCCTTTATAATCAAGGAGTATGTATAAGTTATTATTTATTATCAACTAATTAAAAATTATATGAATAAAACACACTTACTCCTTGGTTTACTTATCGCCGTTGCTCTCGGTGGAGGATACGCTCTTTTGGGCGGAAGCAATGACGATAACAAAAAAGCGGTGACTTCTTCAGGAAACATCGAAAAGGTTTCCGAAAGTCATGAGATTTCAAAAGATTTGATTTGCAAATCTTTTGAAGAAGCTTTTGCTGAAGGATATCGTAAACAAGATCCCCACGATTATCCTTTTCAAGAGGGGAAAAATCTCTCTTACAGAAGTGGTAGTTGCAACGTTGAGTACAACAACAGAATACAAAATTCTGATGAATATGCTTTCGAAGCAAAAGTGCGTGTTGGTCTCGTTCATGAAACAGGGGAAACCGCAGGTCGTTGTTGTTTCATCTTGAAATTTGTCCAAGACGAAAACGAGCAATGGATTTTAAGTAAGTAATTAAACCAAGGAAAGAAAAAAACTCCGCATTATAATGCGGCACAAAAATACCCCTCTCTCAGGGGTATTTTTATATTTTATAATTACCTTTGTTATTCCTAAATTTTCTCTTAATATATCCTACGTCCATTTTGTCATTCCGACTTTAGGAGGCTCCCATTTTACTCAAGAGCGCTAGCGATTGATTTGTAAAACGCAGTGCAGCGAGGACACCAGTCCGAGTCGTGAATCCCTTAAATTTTGAGATATAAACTACGTATAAGCGATCTCTCCTTACGCCTGCCTGCCGGCAGGCAGGTCGAGATGACAAAACGGGAGTCGAGATGACGAATTAGGCTTTAGTTTTTAGAGAAAAAGGTAGTAGATTGATTAAAAAGGATTTCGTATATCATTACGTATCTCAAAATGAAGATGCGTTCCTGTGGAGCGTCCGGTAGACCCCATATACCCGATAGTCTGCCCTTGCACCACTTTCCATCCGCGCTTTACCAAGTTCTCGCTTAAATGCGCATATACCGTTTGCGCGCCATTGGGATGCTGTATCACTATATAATTTCCATATCCTCCAAACCACGGATTGCCTTCGGCATATTTGCTCAAGATAACTTCGCCACTTGCAGAGGCAAATATTGATGTTCCTTTTGTAGAAGCGATATCAACAGCATTATATCCATGTATCCCTTGTGTTTTAATTCCGCCGTTGACCGGTCGAATATAATACCCGACCTGTGCTTTTGTGGGTATTGGCGAAGAAACAAGGTAAGAACTTGTCACCGATGCGGGCGCTTCGATCTGCATTTCTCCCCCAGGCACCATAAGCACATCACCAACAGCAAGAATGTCCGCGGAGTCAAAACCGTTGAATTCCAATATCTCATCAATATCCGCGTCATATTTTTTTGCGATCGACGCAAGAGTTTCTCCTTTTACAATAACATGCCTCACTCCGGATACCGGCAAAACAACAAGTGTCTGATCCGGTTGGATAACACCTTTTGACCCGATATCGTTTGCCCACATTATTGTTTTCACTGAGACATTGAACATCTTCGCGATCTGCGAAAGTGAATCTCCCGGGCGAACCACATAAATACTGATCTGATCGCTCTGGGGGGTCATTACCTCAATACCGCCAGTGCCACTTCGCAAACCCATCTCAGGCAACAAAGCATTGTCCCCCACAATAGTAAAGCCGCCACCGCCTTTGGAAGGATTGGGGTCTGTATTTACAGCAGCGTGCAAAAGCGCCATGTTTTGTGAATTATATTCTTCTCTTTGAAATACAATGGTTGTCCGCTCAAAAAGATCTCCCATGAACGAAAAGAACCCCGCGTAGACAGAAGCAATAGGGGTTATGAGAGAAAAAATAAACAGAAACGACAAAAAGACCTTTTTATGAAAAAGACCTTTTTTTCTTGTTTCTGTCACCCGGTTAAGCGATTTTATCTTAAGTATAGAACCGGGTTCTTGTGATTGAATATCAATAAGTCTAATTGTTGATCCGGCACAGCATTACTGAGGTATAGACAACCCGAAAACCAGATACCCACCTATTTGTTCCACTATACGAGCATTATATAGCAAAGTCAATACTTTTTATATCGACCTGTGGATAAGAAAAGCGGGGGAATAATAACCCCTTTTACGGTATAATGAATGGTAAATATGGTGCACCTAACATGCGCAAAACGATCATGGGGAAAACATTGAACAAACAACCACTCAAAGATATTATCACTCAAGATAACTCATTGATAAACGACGTTTTGAACGATTTCAATGAGGTCTTTAGTATGCCTCCCAAAAAACAAAGATCGAAGAGTACGACACTTCAACAAAAAACTACGGTTCCTGAAACAAAAACATCAACCCTTGAGGAGCTGCAAACTGCGCAGAAAAAATTCATTGAACAAAAACAAGACGACAACGAAGAAAACATCCTGGGTTTGGACTTGATCGAGCTATACACACAGTGGGTACAGCTCGCAAACAGGGCGCTCACTAAAAGTATTTCGAAGGAAGAACGCGATCAAATACTCAAATATAGTCCAAAACGTATTTCTTCCGGGATAAATACAAAAATTTTACAACAACCCGATCCGACAAAACAGGGCAACCCGGGGGGAAGCTTACCCTTTATACAAAAACGAATTGACCGCATAGAAGAGCGTATCAAAGCGCTTGACGAATCAAAACCGGAATACATCGAAGAACGCATTTTACTCGAAAGCAAAAAGTCTTCGATAGAAAATGAGGGGGGAGGACAACCTTTACGCGCAAACATCACAAACATCACAAACATCACAGACCCCGAGATCGAAAAGTCGGATGACCAACTCAAAACAGTGGAAGATCTCCTTAGGAAAAAACGTTTTGACTCGATAGCGCCTGTCATACCTCCCATCAAAGAAGAGAATGCCCGAATTCAACACGCGCACCTCTCTGCAAAAATAGACGACACACCAATACACAACATAAAGACAAAAAAGACCGCTGCGCCCAAAAAACAAAGTGTGGAGAAAAATTCGACAGACAAACAACTGCAAGAAGCATCCTGGATGCGAGAGTCGTTCATACAAAACCTCCACCGCAGCAAAGCTACATGGTACGAAAACCCCTCCAAGAATAGAGATCATGTAAATGAACAGATCATTAAGATAGCCGAGCTCTTAAGCGGAAAAGATTCTTTCGCTATTGATATGGACGATATCCAAACCGCGCGATTATTTGTGTTCAATAATGCGCCAAAGGATATTCTCGAACACCCCGCATTTTCATATATTGAAAGTTTTTACAATTATCAAAACGACCAAGGACACCCGGGGGAAGCTGTGAAAGAACACTCTGAGATTACTGTAGTGAAAAGCCCGTACATGACAGCAAAAACAACAGCCGAATAGTAATGTCTGCTTTGTCATTCCGCGTGGTTTTTGTCATTCAAAACTTTTTCTTACATACTCCTCGTCCGTTTTGTCATCTCGACGATAGGAAAGATGACAAAGTGGCGCCGAAATGACAAAAGGAACGTTTGAGCAAGACGTCCTGTGTCCAACGTCATTGCGAACAAAGTCCGCAGACTAAGCAATCCAACACCCAACGTCATTGCGAGGAGTGATACGGAGCGAAGTGGAGTAGCATGACGAAGCAATCCAGAGCGTGTTGGTTATAACTCTGGATTGCTTCGCCTACGGCTCGCAATGACGGGTGTTTATAAAAGATTTAGAAATTAACGCAACATGCGAAATGAAGACAAAGCATAAGGGGGCACCGCTAAACGCTGTGTTTCAAAATGACAAATTAGATTTTAGAAAAAAATGCGCGAGCACATTTTTTCATTAATTCATAATTCTCACTTCGCACTTCATAGTATGTTATAGTATGTGTCACATGGACATACTAGACGGACTCAATAGCAAACAAAAGGCCGCTGCCGTTCATACCGATGGTCCTCTCTTGATCGTAGCGGGAGCCGGAGCCGGAAAGACAAAAACCCTCGCACACCGCATGGTACACATCATAAAAGAGGGTACCGCACCGCAAAACCTTCTCGCGATCACATTTACCAACAAAGCGGCAAAAGAAATGCGTGAGCGCGTTGAAGCTCTTTTGGATGCAAGCGGTATTGTTCGCGGTCCTGAAAAGTATTTTGAAAAACCTTTTGTCAGCACCTTTCATTCTCTTGGTGTTCACATCCTTCGAGAAAATGGCAAACATATAAATATTTCAAAACACTTCACTATTCTCAGTCAATCTGAAACTCTCTCAGCAACAAAAGAAGCAATAAAACAAAGCGAACTTGACCCAAAACAATTTGAGCCGCGCAAGATCCACAACATAATCTCCAAGCAAAAAAATGAGCTTGTAACACTTGCGGACTTTTCCGGAAACGCGGGAGAGAACTACTTCCATAAAATAGTCGCTGAGGTGTGGGAAAAATACGACAAAATGCTAACGGATCGCAAAGCGCTTGATTTTGATGATCTTATACAAAAAACGGTACAGTTACTGCAAGACAAAGAGGATATCCGTAAAATATATCAAAATAGATGGAAATATATACACATAGACGAATATCAAGACACTAATAAAGCCCAGTATAAACTCACTCATCTCTTGGTGGATGATCACAAAAACATTTGCGTTGTGGGTGATACAGATCAAAATATTTTTAGCTGGCGAGGGGCAAATATTCAAAATATGCTTAATTTTGAACGTGATTATCCGGACGCAACAACAATCCTCCTTGAACAAAATTACCGATCAACCCAGACAATACTCAACGTCGCCAACCAGATCATCAAAAAAAACAAGGTGCGTGTCGATAAAAACCTCTTTACAAAAAACAAAGAAGGGGAACGAATAGTATTGTTCGACGCTTTTGATGAAGGAGACGAAGCGCGTTTTGTCGCACATGAGTCAAAAACACTTATAGAAAATGGGGTAGAGCCCAAAAACATTGCCGTACTTTATCGCGCCAACTTTCAGTCACGAGTCCTTGAGGAAGCTCTCTTGAACCAAAACATTCCTTATCAAGTGCTCGGAGTGAAATTCTTTGACCGAAAAGAAGTAAAAGATGTACTCTCATATATACAAGCGGCACTTAATCCGGATAGTTTATATGATATTAAAAGGGTTATCAATGTACCAACACGCGGAATTGGCAAGGTTACCCTGGCGCGCATTTTTGCAAAAAAAGAAGATGAGCTTACTCCCAAGATGCGAGAGAGGGTAAACGAATTTCGCGCTATTCTCTCCGATATACAAAAAAAGTCAAAAACAACGAAGACATCCGATCTGATAAAATTTGTATTGAAAAGAAGTGGAATAGAAGAAATGCTACAAAATAGCACCGACGAAGACCAGGAACGCCTTGAAAACCTCCGGGAACTTGCATCGTTGGCTACCAAATATGACATCCTCCCATTGCAAGAGGGGATAGAAAAACTTCTCTCTGACGCCGCGCTGGCAACAGATCAAGATTCTTTGGAAAAGAACCAAAACGCGGTGAAACTCATGACAGTACATGCCGCAAAAGGTCTCGAATTCCCATATGTGTTTATCACAGGACTCGAGCAAGACCTCTTTCCTCATCATAAATTTGGCGAGGTGCTTTCCAAAGAAGCCGGGGAAGAGGAGCGTCGTCTATTCTATGTGGCAATCACGCGCGCGGAGAAAAAGCTCTATTTGACCTTAACATCAATGCGTACTATCTTTGGATCAAAACAAACAAATACTCCATCGGAATTTCTGGCAGACATCGATGAGAAATATATTGAGCCGGCACGAGAAGAAGGTGTTGATGTTAATCCTAGCCCTTCCGGCAAAGTTGTGTATTTTGATATATGACGAATTAGATTTTAGGTTAGAGGTTTTAGGAAAAGTGAGATTTTTCTCATTTCGCGTAGTTTTTGTCCTCAAAACGTTCACTTTTGTCATTCCGAAATGACAAAAATCTAACACTGCGGCTCATTTTTAAATATGGGCACTTCAGGTGTTAATTCAGCAAATGGGGTTGACAAAAAGGTATTCATCTGTATAGTAAAAATAGTTCATTGAAATACAAAATACCTTGGTTTATATTAAATCCAAGGAGAATGTATTATAATGTATAGTAGTTGTTATTTATTAATTAATTAAAATAAATTATATGACTAAAATTAAAATTCTCCTTGGTTTGCTCATGGCTCTTGCTCTCACTGGCGGAGTAGGATACGCTCTTTTTGGCGGAAGCGACGGTGACAACGAAAAAGAAGTGGTGACTTCTTCTTCAAACAACGTCGAAAAGGTTTATTTTAGAAGTCCTGCCCCTTCAAAAGATTTAATTTGCAAAACTTTTGAGAAAGTTTTTCCTGAAGGATATCGAAAACAAGATAAATATACCCCCCCATACAGGGAAAATTGGGCTTACATAGACGGAAGTTGTTTCGTTGATCAAAACGAAAGGATTATGGAAAACGGATCGACAAAATACTACGAAACCCGAGTAGCCGCAATCTTCCTGAATGAGGAAGGAAAGTCAATATTAGGAGTCAGGTTTTTATTGAATTTTAAACCAGACCCGGACAAAGAAAATGGGTGGATTTTTATAGAAAATTAAACCAAGGAAAGAAAGAAGTATCTCCGTATTGTAATAATACGGTACAAAAAATACCCCTCTCAGGGGTATTTTTATATTTATGATTGCTTTTGTCTGTTTTTAAAAATCTTTCCGGCGTAATATTTCTTACTCAAACGTAGTCTTTGTCATTCCGACGACAAAACAATGAAATCATATCTATTTCTTGATTCTTGATCCATAATTCATTATTCTATTACTAACATGCGAGCAAAAAAACATCTGGGACAAAATTTTCTTTCTTCACCCTCCATCATCAAAAAGATAGTTACTGCGGCGAAGATACAAGACACCGACACGGTACTTGAAATAGGTCCGGGGAAGGGCTCTTTGACCGCGGAACTTTTAAAATACGCAAAAAAGGTTATTGCGGTTGAAAAAGACGAGGAGCTGATACCCCGACTCGCAGCGCAATTCTCAGAGGAGACCCACGCCGAAAAACTTGAGGTCGTCCACGGCGACATTCTTGACCTTCTCTCAGATAAAAACCACAAACCACAAACCACAAACTATTACAAAGTCGTTGCAAATATCCCATACTATATCACGGGTCAACTGCTGCGCCTTTTGCTCTCTCGCAACGGTCAACCTTCATCAATAACCCTTGTTGTCCAAAAAGAAGTAGCCCAACGGATCGTTGCAAAGGACGGTAAAGAAAGTATTCTTTCTCTTTCGGTCAAAGTATATGGGGAACCAAAATTTATCCAAAAAATTCCCGCACGATATTTTAACCCGCAACCAAAGGTTGACTCCGCGATCATTCATATTTCCGATATATCAAAAGATAATTTTACATCAAAAAAACAAGAGCAATTGTTTTTTACAATACTCAAAGCCGGTTTTGCTCACAAAAGAAAGCTTCTTTCGAAGAATTTGGAGGAAGTGTTAGACAAAGAGTCTGTGCAAGAACTTTTTGACCATTGTAATATACCGACAAACACCCGCGCGGAAGACGTACCGCTTGAAAAGTGGCTGGAAATACTGAAAAGTATATAACGATCCCTTTTTCTAAACTACTCCATGCCTAGAGCATGGGGGGGGTTACTTTCACTTATAAAACATCTTAAGGTGGTTCTACTCTGGATTGCCGCGTCGTCCCTCCTCGCAATGACGTCCTTCGGACGTCAAACGACAGAGGTCGTCTTTGCGAGAAGCGCAACAGCAGTGGAGCGACGTGGCAATCCAGAGTAATTTTATCTTACGGTGTGCAATTCATCCCTGTGCCTAGAGAATAGGGAGTTCTTGCAGGTTTCTTAAAAATCTTATCCACAAAATTTGCCATGCGCCTGTATAAAAACAAGTGAGTATTTTGTATAATGAATATACTGACAAATTTTGTTTGTGCATATATTTGCGTATATTGGTTGGTTTTTATGAAAACACTCAAAACATCATATAAAAAAGCATTTTCTCTTTTTTCGGCTGTCTTGATCGGTTTTGTTTTGCCGGCACACTTCGCGCACGCGAGCATTATGATTTCCGTGCAAGCGGGACTAATGGGAGCTATCGCCATAGTCGTAAATGTAATTGCGTATCTGGTGGGATGGTTCATGAGTTTGTTTATTACACTGTTTGACATAGCTCTCGATTATACTGTCGTTAATTTCGCCACCGAAATAGGGTCCACACCCGCCATCGAGTTTGGATGGAAATTATCGATGAGCATTGCGAATGTTATTTTCATCTTTGCTCTTATCTACATTGCGATTTCAACGATCGTAGGTATCAACCTAAAAAGACAATTAACCACTATTCTTGCCGTAGCGCTTCTTGTCAACTTTAGTCTTCCTATCACAAAAATAGTTATTGACACATCGAATGTTCTTGCCGTAAGCCTTCATAACAAATCACTCAACATAATCAACCCACGACCACCGCTACCACCAGCAGACAAAGAAAGAACCATAGGTGAATATCTTAGAGATCAATTAGCTCTGGAAAAAATAGAGAAGGAGTTTAATTTAAAATCTTTCAATTTACGACAGCTTGAGAGACTGGAAGCTACTAAAACAAACCCCGTATGGTGGAAATATTGGGAGGATGAAGCATGGGATTTTAGTAAAGCATGTAATACAAGACCTAAAATAATGGACGGTTGGGGAGTTACCGATTATGCTGACCTTCCTGAAAATCCCGACTTTCCTATAAAAGATCCAATAACACATATTCCATTTGATCCGGATAAAAAATACCCAAACTGTTTTTACTTTCCAGAGGCGGAAGCCTCTGATGGTAAAAAAGGATACTTTAGTTTTTATGATATGAGCAAGGCTTCTGATATTGCTCGTGTAAAATTGCAAGATCAATTGCGCGATGAATTAAAGATCGAAACGGCGAAATATAATATTACCCTTGCTTTCTTACGGTTGATATTTATGTCCGTTACCACACTCGTATTTATAAACATGACGGCTATATTACTCATGCGAGCCATAATGCTAATAATGCTTATGGTCGTTTCCGCTCTCGCTGTCGCGTCATTGGCTGTCGGAGGCACACTGAAAGGAAAGATATTTACTCCATGGATGGACTCATTGTTTAACTTCTCTTTTGCGGCTCCCGTCTTTTTATTCTTCCTTTATGTGGTTATTGGAGTTATTCATGCTCTTAGCCCAACTCCACCTCCGTACACTCCTGTTGGCGATGTTGACATTATTGATGCCCCCGCCGGTAGTTTGTTCGACTTTGTTATTATCATTGGTCTTCTATGGTTTGCATACAAAGCAACTAAAAAAATGACCGGCGTAAGTGTTGCCGGTTATGCTCAAAAAGTTGCTATGGCGGGAGCCGGTCTTGCAACGGGGGGAGTAGTAACGGGAGTGGCAATGGCCGGTAGAGAAGTTTCTCGAGGAGCTGCATCTGCAGCAAGAAGAGTGGATGCGGCAGGATGGAAAAAACAAGGTGGGATCAAAGGTCGTATTTCTAATAAATTGGATTCAAAAGCTCAAGACTGGGGAAAAAGTTCGTTTGATGTTAGAAATACTAAACTCGGAGCATACGCAACATCTAAAGTCGGTGGTTCTATGGCGAGGATAGGTAAAAAAGATAAGGGTGCGACACAACTTGCTTTGGATGGGCAAAAAGAGAAGAAAGACGCTAAAAAAGCTTTTGGAGAATACCAAACAGGTAAACTTAAAGAAAAGACGAAAAAAGATCTGGAGAAAACAGCGACAAAGAAAGGTTCTCCTGCTCCAAACAACAAAGACATAGCGGACGAATTGGCAAAAATTGCCAAGGGTGCAGGATCCAAAACAGCTGAAAGCGCAGCAAAACAAACGCGTATTGATGCCCAAAAAGAGCTCAAAGAAACGAAGCAAGCTAAAAAGTACGGTGCCGAACAAGAGTCATTCGACAGAACAAATTCCGCACAAGAGGCTCTTAATAAAGTTGACACTATTATTAAAGCGAAAAAAACACCCACCCCGCAAGATAAAGCAGATGTTGCAGCAGAGTTAAGCAAACTTTCGCATTTTGAAATGGCAAACATGGGAGAGAGTTATCTTAAAATGTCAGAATTCCAAGCGAATGTCACTGAAAAAACCATGAAAATGATCGGTAAGAAAATCCTTGACGGAAAAGTAAATCTAAGTCCTACGGAATCAAGAGCTTTTGGTAGAGGAGCAAAGTCTCAAAAAAATAATCCTAATAACGGACCTGCAAATAAGGGTTGGATCCACAACTCTCCAGACCCGGAAGCGCAAGTGTTTAGATAATAATTAATAATTTTAAAAGATAATATGGTCGTAGACACAATAACATACGCAAAAAAATTTGAAGAAGCTCCTGAGAAGATCCAAAATCTAATAAGACTGGAGAGTACCACCGCCTGCGTAGCAAGCTTTGAAGAGTTCCACAACCTGAATGACACACAAAGAGGCAATCTGGCAACACTTGTCGGTTGTGTTCTTCTCGGTATCACACATCCAAAAGAATTTATACCCACTATTGAAAAAGAGCTTGAGATTTCTAATGAGGTCGCGAAACAAATTGCAAAAGAAGTAAATGAAAAAATATTCGCGCAAGTAAAAGATATTTTGATAACAACATACAACCTTGACGGACAAACCAACGAAAACTCAGAGGACAACAGGCCCTCTCTTTCTGATATTCAAGAAGAGAGCTTCTCAACTACACCAGACGGATTTGAAAAGAAGCTCCAAGACACCTCCTCCGGAAAACAAAAAGTCACCATACCGATAACAAAAGAGGAGGATACTCCAAACGAAGAACCCCCTCAACAAAACACGCCGTCGGACCCTTATCGGGAATTCCCGAAATAGTACTGCATTTTCCACTGTCTGAATTTGTGACGGTAAGGTATAATACATAATATTAGGATATAAAGCCATGGAATTTCGAGTACCACAATTTATTGATGTTCAAGACAAAATATTTGGTCAATTCACATTCATCCAAGTGGTATATTTGGCGGGTGGAGCGAGTATCTCTTATGTCTTATGGCAAAGCATGCCCCTTATTATCGGGCTTCCTCTCATTGTCGGTATTCTCACACTCTCCCTTGCACTTGCTTTCTATCCGGAGGAGCGTTATGGCAGACCGTTTGTCGCGATCATGGAATCAGCATTGCGATTCTATCTTATAGACACCAAACTCTACACATGGAAACAAGTTCCTAAAATACCAAAAAAAGATTCCGGGCAAAAAGTTAAAAACACACTTTCAGTATCGGTTCCGAATATTTCCGACAGCAACCTGAAAGATCTTACATGGGGACTTGGAGTAAAAAAAGAGATATCATAATATAATACACGTATAGACATGAAGACAAAATCATCACAAAAATTCATACCGGTAGAAGATATCCA
>JAGLOS010000023.1 GCA_023137615.1 Minisyncoccota bacterium
AACTGGACATTTATTTTGGTAACACCTGATTGAAATTCCTCATCAAGTTGTTTATTAAGATCAGAGATGAGTTCCCCCAGTGACACTGCTGTTGACTTAAGGTCGTCAACCTCTTTTGCAAGAAACTCGTCTCTTTCTGTAACCTCTTTGTATTCTTTCATGACATCTTCTCCCCCACCCCCAAGATCTTCAATTCTCATCTTGATACGGTCTATGTCACGACGTCTACTGGTCTGCTTTTCTCTTGGTTCATCCATTACCTCTTCATCAGGCACTTCAAAAGTATAGAATTCTCGTACCTGCGCACCAATAAGTGTCACACCGTCCCTGATCTCTTCTTCAAGATCATTTACTTCCCTGCTGTGTCTTGCTCCCTCAGAAGCAAGACTCTCCAATCGTACGGCAACTTGTGCGCGTACGGCTTTTTTTTCGTACAATACACGTTCCGCTTCGTGTATCTCTCCTTTATCTTTCTCAATATCAACCTGTAGAGTTTTTATCTTTTCAGTAATCACACCCTCTTGCAACGCCATGTCTTGGAGTATGTTTTGTAATGCTTCCAATTGTTGTTTTAATTCCTCTGAAACCTCCTGAGTTATTTTTTCAACATTTTGATCTGTATTATTTGAATATTTTTCTCTAAACTCTGCGACAGATCTTCTCATGCCATCCAACGTCTTTTTAAGCTCTTCGTATGACATTTCTTCATTTTCAACAGACACGATCTGCTCAAGACGCACAATAAGTTTTTCCACCTCTTCCATGCTTACCTTAAACGAACCCTGCTCAACACACGATCCTTGTTCTTGAATACGACGCTCTTCATATTCGATCATGCCTTCTGTCTTACCAACCTCTCGATTGACGTCAGACCGTTTACTTTGCACAGCTCGTAGCTCTTGTTCGTACACGGAGACTTGTTCCAGACGAACATCTTTTGTATCAGAAGAATCAACGAGTTTGAGCAACCCACCAAGCTCACTGTCAATTTGTTGCAACTTTTCATGCAAGTCCTTCTTACTCTCTGAAAAACGTTTTCCAACAATTTTCAGGTATACATCTTCTCGTTTCAAGTACTCCTGATATTTTTGTGCCAATTCTTCACGTAGTGTATGTGCTCTTTCTATTTTCTCAACTTGTTTTTTTAAATACCGTAAATGAGGTGTGATCTCTCGACGAAGCATTTCTATTTCTTTTAGATTCTCTTCTGTCTTAATAAGTTTTTTTTCACTCTCGTTTAATCTCCAATGGTATATCTTCAAACCAAGTGCATCCTCTATCATACCTTTCCTTTCTTTTAGTGACGCGTTCAATATCCTGTCCGCCTCTCCTTGTGAAATAATATGATGGCTTGAAGCCCCAATATGAACAGACGCCAAAAGCTCCAAAACATCCTTCAGGCGCACTTGAGAGCCGTTTATATTGTATTGATGTGTTCCATCTCGAAATACTTCACGAGAAATGAGCACTTCGTCAAAATCTATCTTAAAAGCCCTGTCGGCATTATCAAATACCACTGTTACTTTAGCATGATTGAGCCGTCCAACATTTTGCGTTCCATTAAAGATAAGATCCTCTCCGCGTTTTCCACGCATTGATTTTATAGATTGTTCCCCCAATACAAACCGCATTGCCTCGGCAACATTAGACTTACCGGAACCGTTTGGACCGACAATGGACGAAACAGGTGTTGAAAACTCCAACACCGCCTTTTTTGCAAATGATTTAAATCCGACAATTTCCAGTCTTTTGAGACGCATAAAATTAGAATGTTAGAAAATTAGAAATTAGAAGGTCAGATAATAGGGATAAAAAACTATATGGTGTTTTAATACCTTATAAATAAGAATACCACGCTAAACCCAAACAAAAAAGCGCTCTCATGTTGAAAAATAGCGCTTTTTTGTTCCGTTTTAAACTTAAAAACTTAGAAACTTATGAACTTATCAACTCCTATCTACCACTCTTTTTCTTTCAACGCTTTTTCTGCCGCTTTTTGCTCGGCTTCTTGTTTGGACCGCCCTTCTCCTTCGGCAACTTTTTCTTCTTCAAGAAATACGCCGACAGTAAACCTCTTGTCGTGATCCGGACCCTCTTCTTTTAAAATCTGATAGATCGGTGTAATACTTTCGATCTCTTGCGCTGTTTCTTGGAAACGACTTTTCGCGTCTCGCCACAATTCTTTCTTAACCATCTCATCTGTTTTATGGAATAAGCTCTTTGCAATAAAATCCTGCGCTATCTCATACCCCTTGTCGAGATAGACCGCACCGATCACCGCCTCAAAGGTATCAGCCAAAATATACTGTCGCGCCTTCCCCTCGTCCTTCGCTTCTCCTTTTGACAACAAAAGATATTCATTCATCCCCCATTGATTTGCACCTTCTGATATACTCTGCGTGTTTACCAAAGCAGCTCTATAACTCGTAAGTTCTCCTTCTGTGACATCCGGATATTTATGGAAAAGATAATCAGTTGCAACAAGTTCAAGCACTGCATCCCCCAAAAATTCAAGTCTCTCACTATGAGACCAACCACAATTTTTATTTTCATTTATATAAGATCTGTGCGTAAAAGCTTCTTTAAGAAGTTTTTTATTGGAAAATGCAAAACCCAACTTTTTTTCAAAATCTAAAAATTTTTCATCCATATTGTTTATTGTATATTATTTGGGTTCTTCTTCTTTACTGAGTAATATATTCACCGCCTTTGTGACGATAGGGAGTATGTCATCATACATATTAAGATCAACGATCTCTGAAAGTTTGAACCATTTTGCATCATCGAGTCCACCGGACTCGCCCAAGGTAAGATCTTTGTACTCTCCCTCTGCCAAATAATAATTTACTTTCTTCAAGATCTTTCCCTGATCCGGGTCATTGGCAACATATTCATTGCTTCCAAGCGGCACCGTCGGTGTCACAACAAGTCCGATCTCTTGTTCAACCTTTCGAACAACGCCATCTACGTCATCCTCATTTTCATCAAGACGTCCTTTTGAGAGTGTCCAACGTCCGAAAATATCGTGTACAAGCGCAACATATATCTCGTCACCATCTTTGGCGTATACCACAGCTCCGATCATCCGAACAACCGGTAATTTGGAAATATCGACTTTACCCCGATTCTTCTTTACCGTTACTTCATCTTTTCCCGGTTCTCCGATCTCTTTATATACCGCACCAAGCACGCCGTTTACAAATTTACCACTGTTCTCTCCACCAAAGGTCTTGCCGAGCTCAATCGCCTCATTTATAGCAACTTTTGCCGGAACCTCGCCACGCTCAGCAAAAAGAAGCTCGTACAACCCGACACGAAGCACATTTCTATCGACAATAGAGATCTTGTCAATTGGCCATTCTGGGGCAGCTTTTTCAATAATAGTATCAATATCACTCCTCTTTGAGAGAATATTTTTTGCGAGCTCTTTTACAAAAGACATATCGCCCGCACCGGGAGCGAATTCTTCCGCATTACGCTTCAGTATATCTTCTATAACGATATCTTCGTAATCATTAAAATCCCATTCGAACAATGACTGAAGGACGATACTACGTGAAAGATGTCTATTTCCCATATTTTTTTGTTAACAAGAACTTCTGGTTTTAACTCATCTCAATCTTTACTTTAAATTGAGATAATAATATTAAAATTATTTCTTTTCTTCTTTTTCCTTGGCTTTTTTCTCTTTTGCTTCTGTCTTTTCAGGAACCCCCTTCTTCATTTCGTGCTTTTCTTTTTTCTTTTCCTGCTTTTTAACGATCTTTGACATCACATCAATAACCTCTCGCCCTTTGTATGTACCACAGTTGGTGCACATTCGATGACGTAAGTGCAAAGCATTACATTTATCGCATCTCGAAAGACGCGGCTCTTTTAGCGCGTGATGTGATCGGCGGTTACCTGTATGACCGCTAGTGTGTCTCATTCTCACTGACATAATGTGAAATAGTATAACCGTTTCTTGAAAAAAATCAAGCCCCTTGGGGAATATACGCACCTACGGCGCTTTTTTATTCAACACAGTACTGTGTTGAATAAAAAAGCGCCGTAGGTTCTAGACTCAAACCTGCCCTTGACAGGTCACTAAAACTATGTTAAACTCTCACCAGATTAGACTGAATGTTCTTTGACAATTTCTTCATTATCTTCGTAGGTTTTTCCCGTTCCTATTCCCTTTCAACATTCTCCTGCTAATTGAGGTTCTAAATATTTGGAATTTCATAAGCAGGAGAAGATGTCGATATTTTCCTGTTTTTTTAATTTATTTTTAAAAATTAATAAGCTAATATTCTGAGGAGAGTGAATGTGTGCTTATTCACTCATTCGCCTCTTCGGAATAATAAAAAAATATGAAATTTTTACAACGAAGTACCGGGTTCATAGCCATCGAATTAATCGCAACTATTGTAGTTGTGATCATTTTTCTCTTTTCTATTTGTCGCGGCGTACTGGTTGAAGAAAATGTAGCTATACGAGCTGCTGAAACACAAGGATACAGTAATGCAAAAGTCATTGACCATGCATGGTTCTTTGTCAGACTGCGTGGATGTGATAGTCATGATGCGGCTCGTTTTACCATTCAGGCAACAAATCCAGTTGGAAAAGACATAGAATGCTATGTCTGTACTGGATGGATATTCAAAGGAGCAACTATACGCACCCAGTAAGGTTGCTATATTAAAAGTGCAACCTTTTTTCTTTATACGAAGGTCGTATCCTTCATAAAAACAGTTAGATTTAATCTGACTGTTTTTTATTTGAATATTTTGAATCATCTAAAATCCTAGTCAAGAAGCTAGTTCTATGTTCACGAGATGA
Source organism: Minisyncoccota bacterium (assembly GCA_023137615.1). Classification (GTDB taxonomy): domain Bacteria; phylum Patescibacteriota; class Minisyncoccia; order Phycocordibacterales; family JAGLOS01; genus JAGLOS01. The sequence goes on from JAGLOS010000023.1 coordinate 4,822, forward strand.
GCCACATTGTACGATTCGTTGACAATGATATTTTGTGCCGTACCCTTTATGTTTATCAAAGCCGTATGTCGGATATTTTTGTGCGAGGCGTACCATTTTTCTATCACGCAAAACTTTGGCGGCGATTGACGCCAGTGATATGGAGAGTTCGGATTCGTCTCCTCTGATAATAGTTTTTTGATGTTGGTATTTCTGCGGCGCGTGTAATCCGCCATCAAGAAGTATTTTTGTATTTTTAGAATTAGCATCAACCTTTTTAATAGAACGCGCCAGTGCGGTTTTAATCGCAAAAACAATTCCTTTTTTGTCTATTGTCCTCGCACTGACAAACGAAACCGCAAAATGCAGATTCCCTTTTTCTTCTTCAATTTTAATTATTTCAAACCACTCTTCCCGTGCTCGCGCGGTAAGTTTTTTTGAATCTTTGCCTCGTATTTTTTTAAAGACACGCTTTAATCTGCTTTTGTCTTTTGTTTTAAAGGCGACCGCACCAACAGCAACCGGTCCGGCAAGCGGACCGCGCCCCGCTTCGTCTATTCCAATTTCATAAAATATCCTTCTCATTACCCAAATTATAACAAAAAGACTGTAAAAACCCTCAAAAAACAGAACATTTTTGAGTAGCCATTTTTCTGCTATAATGTGGTCACATATCATGGCTCAACACTTCATACATCTCCATACCCACTCCCACTATTCCCTGCTTGACGGATTATCAAAAGTTGATGATCTGATCGCGCGCGCCAAGAAAAACAAAATGCCGGCTCTGGCTATTACCGACCACGGCAATATGTACGGCGCGATTGAATTTTATAAAAAAGCAAAAGACGCCGGTATCAAACCAATTCTCGGTGTGGAAGCTTATATGGCGGTCGGATCACGACACGACAAAAACCCGGGAATAGACAACAAACGATTTCACCTGACTCTTTTGGCAAAAAATAATACCGGTTATAAAAATTTAATACGTTTGGTTACACTCTCAAATACGGAGGGCTTTTATTACAAACCGAGGATGGACAAAGAAATTTTAAGAAAGTATGCGAGCGGTATTGTCTGCTTGTCCGGATGTTTTAGCGGAGAAGTCGCGCGCGCGCTGCGCGAAGGACAAGACGGGAAAGCTGAAAGTGTGGCAAAAGAATATCAAGAGATCTTTGGAAAAGAAAATTTTTTCATTGAAATAGAACATCATCCTAAAATAGAAAATTTTAATGAGAACAAACAAAAACTCATCGCTCTGGCAAAACGTCTTGATATGCCATTGGTTGGAACACAAGATTCTCACTATATAGATCCAGACGACGCCCACGCGCAAGATGTTTTGATCGCGATCGGAACCGGAGTGGATATACATAATGATAATCGTCTCACCATGACCGGCGAAGATTTTTCATTCATTGATACAAAAACAGCAACCGAATATTTCAAAGACGCGCCCGAAGCCGTGACCAATACAGAGAAGATCGCGGACATGTGCAATGTTGAGCTTGAATTGGGTAAATGGACCTTTCCGGCTTTTGATATACCCGAAGAGACAACTTATGATAAAGAACTTCACCGTATTGCCTACGAAGGAATTGAAAAACGTGACGTGGAAAAAACCAAAGAACTGACCGACCGTCTTGATTACGAATTAAAAGTGATCAAAGACAAAGGATATTCCGTTTATTTTCTTATCGTGGGAGACCTTCTCCGTTTTGCGCGAGAAAATAATATTTTTACCACCATTCGCGGATCGGTCGCCGGTTCCATGACCACCTTTCTTCTCGGCATTACAAACGTAAATCCTTTTGAATACAAACTTCCCTTTGAACGTTTCCTCAATCCGGAGCGCCCAAGCGCCCCGGATATTGATATGGATTTTGCCGACAATCGCCGTGATGAAGTGTTGGACTACGCCCGCTCCAAATACGGCGAAGATAAAGTCGCACAAATCGGAACATTCGGTAAAATGTTGGCGAAAGGATCCGTGCGTGATGTAGCCCGCGCGCTTGGACAGCCGTACTCCGTAGGTGATAAAATTGCGAACATGATCCCTCTTGGTTCACAAGGTTTCCCGATGACCATTGAACGCGCGATAGAAATGGAGCCCGACCTAAAAAAAGCTTATGGAAAAGATCCGGCGACAAAAGAAATTATTGATCTGGCAAAAAAATTGGAAGGTGGCGCACGACATATTTCCGTTCACGCCGCCGGCGTGGTGATCTCTCCAACCCCGCTTTATGATTTTGTTCCAACCCAGTTTGACCCGAAAGGCGGCAAAATTATTACTCAGTATGATATGCACGGAGTAGAAGACGCGGGACTCATTAAATTTGATTTTCTTGGAATTAGAAACTTAGCGATCTTGGGAGACGCGGTGCGTTTGGTCAAAAAATTTCACGGTCTTGATGTTGATATAGAGAAAATTCCCGTAGATGACAAAAAAACTTTTAAGATGTTAGCACGCGGTGAAACAATGGGACTTTTCCAACTAAACGGTGCGGGAATGACTCAGTACTTAAAAGAACTTAAACCAACGGTCATCTACGACATCAATGCCATGGTGGCTCTCTACCGTCCCGGACCAATGGAATCAATCCCGGAATATATCAAAAGAAAATATAATTCCAAACTGATCACTTATCTGGATCCTCGTCTCAAAGATATTCTTGATCAGTCATACGGAGTGATCACTTATCAAGACGATGTAATGATGATCGCTATTAAACTAGCCGGATACTCGTGGCTGGAAGCGGACAAGCTTCGTAAAGCAATGGGAAAGAAAATTCCCAAACTTATGGAGGAACAAAAAAAGAAGTTACTGGAAGGTTTCGTAGGACACGGACTCACAAAAGAAAAGGCGGACAAATTGTGGCACCTTATAGAACCTTTCGCGGCTTATGGGTTTAATAAAGCGCATGCAGCAAGTTATGGACGCGTCGCGTATCAAACCGCATACATGAAAGCCAACTATCCGGCAGAATACATGACCGCTGTACTCACTGCTGAATCAGGCGACACTGAAAAGATCTCAGAAATCATTTCAGAATGTAAAAGAATGAAAATACCGGTCTTGCCGCCAAGTATCAATGAGAGTTTCGGTAATTTTACCGTTATTAAAGGAGAAAGTGATGGTGATAACATACGCTTCGGTCTCTACACAATCAAAAATCTGGGTTATAACATCGCGGATGCTGTTATTAAAGAAAGAGAAGAAAATGGAAAATATATTTCATTTTCAAATTTTCTTGAACGTGTCCATCACAAAAATCTAAACAAAAAATCTTTAGAGTCACTCGTTAAAAGCGGCGCCTTGGATGATTTTGAAGAACGCGGAATTGTGCTCGGTAATATTGAAAACGCGCTGGAATATAACAAATACATTATTAAACAACAAGAGACCGATCAATCGTCTTTGTTCGGTGGATTGGACGAGTCAACACTACCAACCTTTAGACTAAAAGAAAGCGATCCTGTATCAAAAGACGAAATGCTTTCGTGGGAAAAGGAATTGCTCGGACTCTATATTTCCGGACATCCATTGGACAAATTTCGCGATAAGATCAATAAAAACGGAACCACCATAGAGTGCCTTCAACAAAAAGCCCAAGAAGGCATCACTACGCTCGTTGCCGGCATCATTGAAGAGTCAAAAGAAATACTCACCAAAAAAGGAGACAAAATGGCGTTTGTGCGTCTTTCCGACTACGAAGATACGCTTGAGGTAGTTGTATTTCCGAGAATTTTTACTGAATTTAAAGAAATACTTATTTCCGGAACATGTGTAGTGATCAAAGGAAAGATATCTAAAAGAAACAACGAACTCAGCATTATTGTTGACGATATAAAAAAACTGACTTAAACGAGGAAGTTTTACCTGAAAAGACTTAGATCCTGTTTAATCTCTCGTCTCGAGTTAGAATTTCGGAATTTTGTGCCCTGCCTGCCGGCAGGCAGGGAAAATTTAGTAAAATTAAGAAGAATGTATATACATTTTGATTAATTTTAGGAAATTTGTAGCCAAAATTCTTGGATTCTAACCGAAAAGCAATGTCGTAAGACAAAACTTTTCTTTTGCGTCAAGATATTGAACAGGATCTTAGCAAAGCCTTTTTTTGATATAATCGCTAAAATCAGCAGCGAGGTCTTTTCTGTCCATCGCATATTCTACGGTTGCTTTTAGATAATTAAGAGGATCTCCCGTGGTCATCCACTCACCCCCTTGCACTTCCCGCACCATAACCTTTCCTCCTTTTTTTACATATGTCTTCACTGCATCTGTAATCCACAATTCGTTTCCTTTTCCAACCGGCGTATCTGCAAGTTCGTCTACAATTTCTTGCGTCAAGATCATCCGCCCAAACTGTGCGAGCTGAGACGGCGCTCTTTTTATATTTGGTTTTTCTACTAGATCAGCAATTTCTTTTGTGCCAAGTTTCAATTTCACAATACCGTAACGGTCAACCTGGTCTTTCGGTACTTTTTGCACTCCAATGATCGGACATTGATGTTTTTCGTATGATCTAACCAGCTGTTTTGTAAACGGGGTTTGTGACTTTACCAGATCGTCCCCGAATGCAAACACGAACGGCTCATCTTTCACGAGTGTCTGTGCGGAAAGAATAGGCACACCATTACCATATTGCTGTTTTTGTCGTACATAAATAAAGTTTGCCATACTTGAAATTTTACGTACCTGTTCAAGTGCACGAGTTTTTCCGGCTTGTTCAAGTCCATATTCAAGTTCAAATGATCTGTCAAAATGGTCTTCGAGAGGTTTTTTGTCCCAACGAGTTACCATGATAATATCTTCAATACCCGCAGCAACAAGCTCTTCCACTAAATATTGGATAATGGGTTTATCGACAATGGGCAACATTTCTTTTGGTTGCGATTTTGTAGCAGGAAGAAACCTCGTCCCAGACCCTGCGACTGCGACAATTGCTTTTTTTATCTTCATAGAAATTACACAAAAAGGTAATTAATAATATTAAAATATATTATATCATATATTGTACACTTGCACTTTTTATCTTGAGTGCTACTATCAACTTATGTTAAGAGTTTTAACAACAACTACCACAAACACCACAACAACCCGCTTTGGGAGGTAGTTTTTGTTGAACATCATATACATAAACAAACTTACCTCCCAACCAACGGGAGGATTTTTATTTTATCAGACAATGTACTATAATCACTAGCATATGAAAAAAGACAAAATACATAATATACGCCACTCTTTGGCACACTTACTCGCTATGGCGGTCAAAGAAAAAGACCCTGAAGTGAAATTTGCTATTGGTCCAACTATAGATAACGGTTTTTACTACGATTTTGAGTTTAGCGAAGGTTTTTCTCTTTCTGACAAAGATCTCAAAGACATTCAAAAACGAATGAAAAAACTTGTCTCAAAAAAGATCGACTTCGTAGAAAAAGAGATCACTGAAAAAGAAGCGTTGGAAATATTCAAAGACCAACCTTACAAACTGGAGCTTATAAAAGAATTCGCGCAAGAGAATAAAAAAATAACAGTTTATGAAAGCGGATCATTCACAGATCTTTGCGAAGGACCTCATATAAAAAATACGGAAGAAATAAATACCGATGCGTTCAAACTTACACGCCTTGCCGGAGCTTATTGGCGAGGTGATGAGAAAAATATAATGCTTACCCGCATTTACGGAATCGCGTTTGAAACAAAAGAGGAGCTTGGCGAATATCTAACGCGACAAGAAGAAGCAGAAAAAAGAGACCATCGAAAATTAGGAAAAGAACTGGATCTATTTTGTTTTTCTAGCATTGTGGGGGCGGGATTGCCTTTGTTTACTCCAAAAGGAACGGTTATTAAAGAAGAGCTTCAGAAACACATTGAAAAAGTTTGTCGCAATTATGGTTTTCAGACGGTTATAACCCCTCATTTAGCCAAGATCGATCTGTATGAAATTTCCGGGCATGCTAAAAAATTCGGTAAAGAACTATTTCATGTGTCATCAGAAGCCGGGCATGATTTTGTTATGAAACCTGTCCAATGTCCGCATCAAACGCAGATTTACGCATCAAGACCCAGATCTTACAAAGACCTGCCGATACGATACATGGAATCCGAGAAACAATATCGCGCCGAAAAGACGGGTGAGGTCGGCGGGTTGAACAGGGTGTACGCCATAACCGTTGAAGATGGGCACACTTTTTGTACACCAGATCAGGTCAAGAACGAGATAATTGGATTGGTTAATATTATTAAAGATTTTTATACTGCATTAGGATTATGGGACAATCATTGGGTGTCTCTCTCGGTTCGTGACTATGCTCACCCGGAAAAGTATATCGGGGAGCCGGAGGATTGGGATCTGTGCGAAGAAATGCTTCAGGTTGTTTCTAACGAACTCGGCCTAAACGCCAAACGATGTGAGGGTGAAGCCGCACTATATGGTCCAAAACTAGACTTTATGTTCAGAGATGCTATGGGCAAAGAAGTACAAATTCCAACTGTTCAAGTAGACTTTGCAACGCCTAAAAAATTCAATCTCTTATACACCGACAAAAATGGAATAGAAAAACATCCGGTTATGGTCCACCGAGCAGTATTGGGATCATACGAAAGATTTATGGCTCTATTGATCGAGCATTTTGCCGGAGCATTTCCTCTTTGGTTGTCCCCCATACAAGTCCGCGTCTTGCCTATTGCCGACACGCATAAAAAATACGCCGCGGAAGTATTTGAGAAATTGAAAAATTCGGAAATTCGTGCCGAGATAGATGACAGCAATGAAACTCTGGGAAAGAAGATCCGTAACTGCAAACTACAAAAGATTCCTTATTTCCTCGTGATTGGAGACAAGGAAATAGAAGATAAAACGGTTACCATTGAGTCGCGCAGTCGCGGCAATGAGGGCTCCATATCTGTCGATAAACTTGTTGAGAAATTTAACAAAGAGATCAAAGAGAAAAAATAATTTTTCTCTGAATACAAAAAAGAAAAGCTCGCTTACGCGAGCTTTTCTTTTTCGTATTCAACTTAAAAACTTAACAACCTTTAACTTAAAAACTGATCTAAACGTCTACATTTGCATATTTCGCATTCGACTGAATGAATGCTTTTCGAGACGGAACATCCGTTCCCATAAGCATATCAAATGTTTTATCAGCTTCTTGCGCGTCTTCAATGGTTATTTGTTTTAGAATACGATTTTTGGGATCCATGGTTGTTTCCCACAACTCTTCCGGGTTCATTTCACCAAGACCTTTATACCGTTGAATTGACACTTTTGGCGCTTTTTTTGTTTTTGTTCCTTCATCTTCTTCTGTCTCCGGTCCTTCGTCTATGATCGTTGTTTCCACGTCTTTGCCAAGATATTTGATCTTTTCCTCTTCAGTATAAACATACACAGACTCCCGACCTTTCTTTATTTTGTATAAAGGTGGCATCGCTAAATAGACATATCCTCCTTCCACAAGAGGTCTAAAATGCCGATAAAAAAGTGTGAGTAAAAGTGTATTGATATGCGCACCGTCAACATCCGCATCGGTAGCAAAAATAATTTTATGATACCTCAATTTCTCCAAATTGAATGTATCGCCGATTGCCGTACCTAGTGCCACCACCAACGATTTTATTTCTTTTGAGCCAAGCATTCTGTCCAGACGCGCGCGTTCTACATTGAGGATCTTACCTTTTAACGGCAATATTGCCTGTGTACG
>JAGLOS010000024.1 GCA_023137615.1 Minisyncoccota bacterium
TCAGCTTCGCTGGCACCAAGAGCTTGCTTTTCGATAGTGATCTTTGATTTTCGAACGTATTTTGAATTTCCGTTGATATCAAGTGTCACATCGCCCGCAGCAAGAGTGGTGTTTGAACCATCCAAGCCCTTTGCTTTGAAGTCAGCATCCGCAAGAATAACTTTGATGTCATTTCCCGATGTTGACGCACCGGCAGCTGCGATCGTATTGATCTTGGCCTGAACTGACAATACATTCTCATCGTTCTTTGGAATAACGAAGTCAGTGCCGTAGAACGTTACAGAACCGCTTGAGTTCATGTCTACAGGACCGGCAACCTTTGTTGTTCCGTCGTACAATGACAATTGAAGAACATTAGCGTAGTTATCTGTAGTTGCAAGTGAAACTTTCACTTGTGTAACTTGCAAGTCTTCGTTCTCCGCAATAAGTCTGTACTCTGCAAGAGTCGCATCAGCTGTTCCTCCAACTACGATACCGGTCTCAGTATCAATCGTATCAGAAGCTTTGTAAGCTGTGATTGAACCCTCGTCAGCAATTGTAAGAACCACACCATTGTCTACTGTCGTACCATTTGTTGCTGAATTTGATAGCGTAATAACATTTCCGTTTGTATCCTGCGCCGAAACATCACCGGTCGCCGCAATACCAAACTTCAATCGTTGGGCTGCTGTTGCTGAAGGTGAAGTTTGTACTTTCACATCAAGTGTCTTTGATGTGTTAGCCGGAATGTCTAGGTATAGACCGGTGAATGCAAGAACACCACCGTTTCCTATAGCGGTACTTGCCGTAGGTGTTTTCAAACTTCCTACAAGCGTTGAACCGTCATATAGACCCGCACTAAGAATTATTGCTGTTGATGTTGCTCCTCCGTCAGTACCTTCATCAAACACACCTGATGTGCTGCTTGATACATAGGTTTGAACAGAAATGCTGTTCACACGAACATCTCCCGCTGTTCCCGCCTGCAAACTTACGCTAAGACCGATGAATTCCGATCCTTTAATGTATGTCTGTGAAGACGCAGCTGAAGAGATAGTCGCTGTAAGTGACGCTTTCTCAATAGTAAGTGTCGGACCAGCAAGGTCTGCGCTAGGAACAATGTCCCCGGATGATACATACTGATTGTTTGTAACACTCTTGATATCTGTTGAACCAAACGCTACCAATGTAGCTGTGATGGTATCAGCATCAAGAGAATCGTTATTTGCAATATCAGCCGTTACTTTGAAGTTTCGTGATGAATCCGCAGTCAAGTAGAAAACATCTGTAAATGCAAACGTCTGTGTGTTTGCTGTGGCTGTTGCATCTGAAGGACCGGCAACAATAACACCTGTGTCTACATCAGTAACTTTGATGTCGGTGTAATTAGCCGCTGTAGCACCCATTAGATTCTCACCAACACTATCAAGCTTAATGCTCATTGCACGAACCTCAACATCGCTCTGCGCTGTCATTGTCCACTCCAACAAACTTACATCTTTTGTGTTGGTTGGAATGTCATTCGCAGCTGAAGGACCTGTCTGTGCATTTGTTACCTGACCTCCTGCTACAGTTGATCGTGAAGAATCCGCAGCACCTGAAACATTGTCGTAATCACCTCGTGTTACGCTTACACCCCATCCGAACGTACCAACCGCAGCGACATCAGCATCATTTTCTACGTAGAAAATGGTTGTGTCGTCCGGTCGTGCCGCACCTGAGATGTCAGCATATACCTCTACTGTCTTTGAACCTCCTTTCTCAATTACGATAGGGTTTGTCAAAGTCAATGGAACAAGACTCTTGCTGGTAACAGCCGCAACTGTTCCACGTGCATCTGTCTCACCCATTATTTTCAATTCGAAGTTAGAGATGTTTGAAGCTGAAAGACTTCCCACGCTGTAAAGCGTAATACCGTTTACAGTCACGTCTTCCGTAGCTCCCGCTGTAAGTAGAAATTCAGCAACCTTTACATCCTGCTGACCAACCTTTGGTGCTGCAAGTGGCTGTGAACCAGCTCGTGCAATGGTAATTGAACCAACGTCGTTTAGGATCGCACCATATGTGTGACCTTGTACAGGGAATGAACCTGTGAATACTACGCCGTTTGATGCAACGATAGCATCAGCGCTTGCAACCTGGAATAGGTGCGGAGCTGCTGTGCTACCACCACCTGAAGTCAGTGTGTCAACCTTTACGGTAAGTGTCTTTGACCCTCCCGCAGGGATCGCCACATTAACACCTGTGAACACCGCGTTCTTTGTGCTTGCGCTCAATGAACGACCTGTGGTCAAACGAGTGTCGCCTTCGTAAATGTATACAGTGACAACATCAGCTGTCGCACCACCACCTGTGTGGTTAACAGTAATGCTGCTTACAGTAACATCTGTATCAGCTGAACCGGTAAGTGTGAATTCCAATACAGGAACACCTGTTGCGCCGGAGTTTACATATGCTCCGTCCGAAACAACATTTTCGTTTACCGCAACAACTTCTAACGTTCCGGTTACTGCTGTGTCGTCTTCTGTATCGTCAGCATCATCACCGGTATCGTCACCAGTATCATCAGCATCACATACTGCCATGCTGTTTAGTTTTTCTCGTGTCATCGCACCTACATACCCTGTTCCGGCTGTAAGTCCGATAGGAGTCAAAACTTCTGAAGCGTATTTGTCCTGGAATTTGATAACAGCTGCTTTAGTGAGTCCACCAAAGTACTCTGTTTCTTCTCCCGTAGAACCTACACCTGTTGCCGCAACTTGTGTTGCAGTATCCATGTTAAGAACTTTCTGCAAGTTCAGTACATCTACTCCCGTGTCCCCCAATTCGAGGTTGGTTGCAAATGTATAAGAGGTACAATCACCTCCCGTTGTTGGTGCTGCAGGTACCGCTTGTCCGGTAAGTGCCGCTTCAGTGCTATCGATCGTTGTTTGATCTGCACCGAATGAAGCAAGAAGATCAAGTATTGCACTGATCTGTACTTCTGTTAACGCTGCTGCGCTTGAGGCAGTCATTGAAAATCCAATAACCGCTGCCGCCATAGCAGACAGAACTTTGGTCTTTTTTGATTTTTTGAATATATTCATATATCGTTAATAATTTTAAATGATCGAATCTCTTTCTTACGATAACTAAACGACCGTATAGAAATTGAGTAAGGATCATTTTTTGCACACCATTTACTATTAATATTTTTTGGTGTGCACACATAACTTGTAATTTTTTCGCCCGGCCAGATAGGTGACAAGGCAAAGCACCTACACTCAATAAAGAATGCGGGTGAGCTAATAATCACTTTAAGCGACCTTTAGTTTAGTTAACTACATGTTGTACGACGTTTCATTTGTCGTGTTATTACAAAAATTATTGAACAACAGACAGAAATGCCGAAACAGAAAGGTAGTCACGTGTTACTACACATTTGACCATCATATTCTGTTTTCAACGTTCTACCCTGTCGTCAACATTGTTGTGTCATATTGTGTTCGTTACAAAAACAAACACGACGCAAACTGCGCGACACTACACCTCTTTTAATTATATTAGTTACAAGCAAAACCTGCAAAAAATATAAGTGGTAAATTGTGGATAACTTAAAGGTACGCCATCCGGCGCATCTTACTAAAAATGTTATTCATTCATTACCGCTTCCTAACAACCAATGATACACGCATATTATTGGTTGTCAATTTAAAGGCACACTGCGCAAAGCTAACGCTTCTACTGGTGTATATAGCGTTGTAAGTCCAAAACGTTACAAAAAATAAAGCTTGAATATGGCTGTTAGAATTCCAAATAAAGTAGACATCAGATTGATACGCAAAGTTTTAGTAAACAACCAAAAATAACACTGATTAGATAAGGGGTGTCATTGTCGTCATTGCGAGGAGTAATACGGAGCGAAGCGGAGAAAAACGACGAAGGCTTTGCACTGCGTTTTACAAATCAATCGCTTCGCTCTTGAGTAAAACGGGAGCAATCCAGGGTTATAATTTAGATATTAGCTTACAGCTTGTAGCTTATAGGGAAACGATGGTGGTTTTAACGAATATAATCACCATTTTCCTAAAACCTATAAGCTACAAGATGTAAGCTAATCCGTCATTGCGAGGAGGTACGACGTGGCAATCCAGGGTTTTGTTACTTAAGTAAATATACTCTGGATTGCCGCGCTAAACGCTCGCAAAGACGACGGTGGTAATGTCAACATAATCACCATTTTCCTAAAAACCAGTAACTACAAACTAAAAACTAATTTATTTCTTGTCAACTCGCCTAATATGCACGATTTGTCTTTTTGATATAAAAGTCATAATTAACAAAAATACCCGCTCTAGCGGGTATTTTTGTTTATGTTATCGAGAATAGGTCTATGTTATCAGTTTAAAGAATATCGACTCCATCTTCTTTCACCTGTCTTTTTTATAACACCTTTTTGCACAAGAGCAACAAGCTCTCTCTGAATTGTCTTCTCGCTGCAATCGGTGATCTTTGCTGTAATGTCTTTTATGGTCAGATCACTTTTGTCTTTTAACATATCGAGCATAACCTTACATCTTTTATTCTTCACTTTTTCTACTCTTCCAATGTTTTTGTCGTTTTCCTTTTGTGTTGAAATGTCCTTATGACCATTGCGATTCAAAAAGTCATTTTGACCAATAGCAGAAGTTTGCATACTGTCCTTTATTTCGGAAATACCCCTTCTTGTATGAGGGGAGATCAAATGCGGAGAGCCGTTTTGCATCCTTTCTTTAGGAGAAAATTGTCGAGATGAACGAGTGTTCCGGTTAAGGTCAGCGCGAGATTTTCCGACCGCGTCAGAAAGCTCCCTATATTCTTGGTCTTCAAAGAACGCTTCCGGTAAAGATACTCTGTTAAGAGTTTTTTTCAATTCTTCTCTCTGCGAGATATGCTCGCTCATCATGAGATATTCCCGTTTCAAAACCGTATAATTCATCTCCGAAATAAACCCGGATAGATGCGAGATCTCCAAAAGTGAAATGGTCTCCCCTACAGAGGAAAGCATTGCCATAAATAAATTCGCCTGTTCTGCCTGAGTCCTGTCTTTAAGGACAGAAGCGTCAGAAAGCATCGAAAGACAGACATCCCGGAGCTTCCACTTGATCGGTTCTTTGTCCGAGAAAAAGTTTGTGATCATGTAGACCGCCGTCACCAACTTTTCCGTTTTCATTTCGAGAAAATCAAAAAAGTCATTTTTATTTCCCTCAGTATAGAAATTATTTTCTCCACTCATAAATATTGTCTCTTAAATCTTGATAAAATTAAAGTGTCTTTTAATTGACTGTCCTTAATCTTTGTTATTTTGCAAGTGTTACTTGCGTTACTCAAATTATTAAAGACATCTTTGTTTGAGTCGTTGTTTCTTGAGTTTTTGTCCTTTTTATTTAATTAACCCTGTATAAGACACTCTTTTGGTTGTAAATCTTATGTATGACTTATATATTGTCCTAAAGTAATTATGTATGTCTTAGAAAGAAAGGAACTAGAGACTTTTATAATGTGTCCATTATATAATGTCTTTGTATAAAAGTCAACTCTGTTTTAGAAAATGTCTCATATAGAATATCCCTAAAAATATACCTCAACTCGTACGGCATTGAGGGGTTCGCCCGCCAAGATCGATCCAAAATACAGTTAGAGCCCTTGGGGCATTTGTGGTAAAATGGAATGGTATTTATAAAATAAGATATGGCAAAAAAACAAAAAAAGGGGCAGGAAAAAGAGAGTATTTTTGAAGGAATAAAAGATGAAGTGCGCCATGGAGCGCTGTCTCTTTTTTATTTTGCACTTACTATCTTCTTCATACTTTCACCATTCGGAAAAGCCGGTTTTGTCGGCGACAAAACATACGGTTGGCTTACCGACCTTTTGGGTGTCGGATATTATATACTGCCGTTGCTTCTTATTCTTTTGGGTATTTCATGTCTTAAAGAATCACGTCCGCATGTCGCAACAACAACCTCTGCCGCTGCAATTTTTTTCTTTATCTCAACATTAGGTATCGTAACTCTTGTTGGAGGAAGAATTTTGGATATTGAAAAAGCCGGTGGCTTTTTGGGTAATCTTATCGAGTACCCGATGGTAAAACTTTTTGACGTGTGGATCACCTTTATTTTTCTTTTGTTGTTTATGGTCGTTTCTCTTTTTGTGATGTTCAATGCGCGTCCGACAAACGAGTCGCTTATGTTTTGGAGAAAATTTAAAAAAGAAAAGAAAGAAGAAGAAGATGATGATGAAGAGTACGAAGAAGAGGAGGAAGCTGAAATACCCGAGGAAGAGGAGGAGCCGGAAGAGCAAAAGGAGGCAGATGAAGAGGAGCCGGAGGAAGTGGTAGAAAAAAATTCTCTTAAGAACATGTTCGGGCTCGGCAAAAATCCAGCTCAAACATTTCTCGACAATTATATCGGAGAGCGCCCTTTTACTCCTCCCCCACTATCTCTTCTCTCCAGAGACAAAGGTCGTCCTGAATTCGGTGACATCAAAGCAAATACTAATATCATAAAACGAACTCTGTATAATTTTGGTATTTCAGTTGAAATGGATGAAGTGTCGGTCGGACCCTCTGTCACACGCTATTCTTTGAAACCGGCGGAAGGAGTAAAGCTCGCCCGCATTGTCGGTCTGCAAAATGATCTTGCTCTTGCTCTTGCCGCCCACCCTATCCGTATAGAAGCACCGATCCCGGGGAAAGCCCTTGTCGGGATCGAGATACCAAACAGCGTTAAAACAACCGTGGGTCTTGGTACTCTTCTAAAAGAAGAGGAATATCAACAGTCAACAAAACCTCTTCTTGTCGCACTCGGGAAAGCGATCAACGGAAGATCATTTTTTGCTAATTTGTCAAAAATGCCCCACCTGCTCATCGCCGGAGCTACCGGTTCCGGTAAGTCTGTAACGGTTCATGCGATCATCAATTCATTGCTATTTCGAAATCCACCGGAGAATCTTCGATTTATTTTAGTCGACCCAAAGCGCGTTGAGCTTACCTTGTACAACAATATCCCCCACTTACTTACACCGGTTATCACCGACCCCAAAAAGGCGATAAGAGCTCTCAAATGGGCCGTGAAAGAAATGGAAAGACGATATGATGTACTTGAAACAGAGAAAGTGCGCGATATCGGATCATACCACAAGAATATCTATACACCGGCTCATGAAAAATACCAAAAAGAACACGCAAAAAAGAAAGGCGACGCTGCGGAAAATACTGACGAAGAATCACAAAAACTTCCCGAGCGCATGCCGTATATTGTGGTTATTATCGATGAGTTGGCTGATATTATGACAGCATACCCCAGAGAGCTTGAAGCGGGTATTGTCCGCTTGGCACAAATGAGCCGCGCGGTCGGTATTCATATCATTCTTTCCACACAACGACCTTCAGTGAACGTGATCACCGGTCTTATCAAAGCAAATATTCCCGCTCGCCTAGCTTTGCAGGTTTCGTCACAAATAGACTCTCGAACGATCCTTGATGGCGGAGGTGCGGAAAAACTACTCGGGCAAGGTGATATGCTCTACCTCTCGGGCGAAATGTCGAAACCGGTTCGTCTCCAATCCGCATTCATTTCAGAGACAGAGATAAAGAAAGTAACTGCAAAAATAATTGAAATGTATAAAGAGCTCCTACCGGATGATGTGGACATGGACTCTAAGGAGAATAATACTGACGTTATATTTTCTTCTATGACCGATGACGAAGACGAACAAGAAGAAACGGACGACGCGGACGACGACCTTTATGAAGAGGCGCGAGAACTTGTTATAACAGACCAAAAAGCGTCTACTTCATACCTGCAAAGAAAGCTTGCTATAGGATATTCCCGTGCTGCACGTATTATCGACATGTTGGAAGATCGTGGTATTGTTGGACCACAAAACGGTTCGAAACCACGTGAAGTATATGAAAGATCGTCTGATGAAACAGAGACAGAGGAGGAAAATGATGCAGAATACGAGGAAAACGAATTTCCTGAAAAATGATCATGAGAAGTATAAATATAAAGAGTTTATTAAATATACTGTTCGTGTCAATTGCGGTATTGACGATCTTCGGGTATGCATACTTTAGAACACAAGCATATTTGAGTGGACCACAGATAACCATTGAGCATCCATTAAACAGCGTAACGGTATACGAACCACTCCTTGTTATTTCCGGAACAACAGAAAGAGCTTCTTCATTGCATTTAAATGGTCGAAAAATATTTATCGACGACAATAACGTGTTTAAAGAAGACCTGCTTCTCTACCCCGGATATAACATCATCACCATCGAAGCCACTGATCGTTTTGATAAACATGTTAAAGAACATATTGAAGTAATATATCAAGAAACATAACCTGATCGGGATCGCAAAAAAATAACAATTAATCGGTAACACAAAAGATATGGCAAAAGAAAAAAAACCAAGAAAAGAAATAGGTACAGAAAATGTTGAAGATACTATAAAAGAGATCCAGACTAAATTCGGCGAGGGTGCGATCATGCGACTTGGGGATAAACCGAAAGTGTCCGTAGAAGCTATTTCCTCCGGCTCCATAGGGCTTGACCACGCTTTGGGTATTGGAGGACTGCCAAGAGGTAGAGTTATTGAAATATTTGGACCTGAATCATCAGGAAAAACCACTCTCGCTCTCCACGTTGTCGCGGAAGCGCAAAAGACGGGCGGTATATGTGCTTTCATTGATGCGGAACATGCCATGGACCCAATATATGCAAAAAAACTCGGCGTTAAAACAGACGAACTTCTCATTTCTCAACCGGACACCGGCGAACAGGCGCTTGAGATCACCGATAGTTTGGTGCGCTCGGGTAAAATAGATGTGATCGTGATAGATTCAGTAGCGGCGTTGACACCAAAAGATGAAATAGAAGGAGAAATGGGAGCATATCATGTAGGAAAACAAGCGCGTCTAATGAGCCAAGCCCTTAGAAAACTCACCGCGATAGTTGCCAAAACAAAAACTGTGGTTATTTTCATCAACCAGATCCGTATGCAGATCGGGGTTATGTTTGGCAATCCGGAAACAACGCCCGGGGGGAAAGCTCTCAAATTCTACACATCTGTTCGTCTTGATATCAGACGTATCGCTCAGATCAAAAAAGGTGAAGATGTTATCGGCTCACGAACCAGAGTAAAAGTTGTAAAAAACAAAGTTGCCTCACCATTCACTAAAACAGAATTTGATATTATCTACGGAGAAGGTATTTCACGCGAAGGCGAAATTCTCACCCTTGGTGAAAAATTCAGTATCATCTCAAAAGCAGGTTCATCATACAGCTACGGCGAAGAAAAACTCGGTCGCGGATATGATGCGGCGCGACTTGGGCTAAAAGAAAACAAAAAATTAAGCAACGAGCTTATTAAAGAAATTCAAAAAAAACTCAAGGAGGGAGAAAAATAACAGATATTAAACCCCGGAACAAGCTCTGGACTCAATCCTGATATTAGCTCCTCGGCTCGGAAATGTAAAAGTTATGCTTCACTTCACTTTTTCATTTCACTCGCTCTACGTCGCTAATAAGCAAGAACCCTTTACCACTTTTTTGTTTTGCAATATAACAAATACTTTCATTACCAGACAGTCCGCCGGCAACTAACCTCTAATACCAAACATGCTTAATTATAACGAAATAACCAAAAGAAAATATATCGATATTGACGGAGAACCTTACGAAGTCATAAGTTCACAAGTATCGAGAAAACAAGCAAATAAACCGGTGAACAAGACCAAAATAAAAAGTTTGATCTCAGGCAAAGTGATCGAAAAGGTGTTTCATGTATCAGATAAAGCGCAAGAAGCAGATCTGGATACTCAAAAAATAAAATATCTTTACAGCAACAAAGGAGAATTTTGGTTTTGTGAGGAAGACAGTCCAAGCAATCGTTTTACTCTTGACGAAAATGTTGTCGGAAGTGCTATTCGTTTTGTTTCTCAGAACAGTATTGTCAACGCGCTTATGTATAATGAAAAAGTTATCGGCTTGAAACTGCCTATTAAGATGGACTTAAAAGTAAAAGAGGCGCCTCCGGCAGTGCGTGGCAATACTGCACAAGGAGGAACAAAGCAGATCACACTTGAGACAGGTGCTGTTGTTAACGCTCCCCTTTTTATCAATGAAGGTGATATTGTCCGAATAAATACTGACAGTGGTGAATACACCGAACGGGCAGATAAAAATTAACGGGAAGAACCATCTTAACACTTATGCCAAAAGAGAAAACCGCGTTTTACGCGGTTTTCTCTTTAATCATGGTCGGTTAAATTCTTTACTCTTGGATAAACGGCAACAACCCCATAAATCGTGCCCGTTTGATCGCATTTTCAACCTGACGTTGATATTTTGCAGTAAGACCTGTGCGTCGTCTTGACAAGATGTTTCCATGGGGACCAATAAATTTCTTTAGAAGCTCCACGCTCTTGTAGTCGACATGCCCTATGTCGTTTTTAGTGAAATAACACGTTTCTTTGTTCATAGTAATTATAATTTATTATTTTCCAAATTAAAATGGAATATCGTCAGGATTAATGTCCTCTTCCGGATATTCTATAGTGTCTATCTCTTCTTTCTTGGCACTTTTGGGAGCGGTGTCTGAAGTGGCTTTTTGAGTATTTGGTGCAGCTACGGCAGTACCCTCTCTGCGCGGACCAAACTGTACACGATCAGCAACGATCTCTGTCCTGTATCGTTTCTGACCATCCTGTCCATCCCAACTTCTCGTTTGCATTCGGCCTTCGACCAAGACACTGCTTCCTTTGCTCAAATATTGCGCCGTTGTTTCAGCTTGTCTGCCAAAGACAACAATATTGTGATAATCGGCACTTTCTTGCTTGTTCCCATCTTTATCCTTCCAAACTCTATTTGTCGCGACACTGAATGTTGTCACCGATATGCCCGAAGGAAGTGCTTTTTTCTCCGGATCGCGAGTAAGATTTCCGATGACAATTGCTTTGTTTAAATACATATTTTTGTTTGATCTTAATCAACGATTAATTTGTCAATTTTCTCATCAATTTCCTCTTTTGAGATAGGGGCACTTTCTTCTTTTTTAATAACTGTTTTTTTCTTTACCTCTTCTTTTTCTCTCGTAAGACGGGCTTTATCTTCCACTTCAGCCGACAAAATATCCTCGATCGGTGTAAGAGTATCATCTTTTACTGTTTTAATAAGCATGAAACGGATCAATTCCGAATCTTTTTCAAGAGCTGCATGCATTTTTTCTGTTGCAGCGGGATCTGACTCAAATTTGATCCACCCAAAGTATCCTGTTTTATATAAAGTTCTCTTGTTCGCGATCACCTTGGACATTTCATATGCAAGGTCCAGATGCTTTGGTTCACCTTCAACGATCACCTTCCCTCCCGCAGACTCAATAACACCACGGATGGCAACGGCTTTCTCTGAAAGCTTTTCTTGCGCGACACTTGGAACTATGAGGTAACTTACTTCGTATACACGAGGTTCGAAGTCGTTATCCTGTGTCTCTTTATCTTTATTCATAATTCACACATATTACCAGACTAATAGTAAAAAGTCAAAAAGCGAAAAACTTATGATTCATTGTTTTGACTTAATATTAAATACTCGAAAAGCATTGTCTACCAAGATATTTTGAACTGCTTCCGGTGACTCCGCACGTATTTCCGCTATCTTTTTTACCACCTTTTCAACATATATCGGTTCACACCGTTTTCCACGATACGGTACCGGCGCCACATATGGCGCATCTGTCTCAGAGAGGATCTTTCTCAATGGAGCATAAGCGACCACGTCATTATACTGAGTCGTAAAAGTAATAACGCCTGTAAAAGATATCGTGAAGTCGAGCTCGAAGTACTTTTTTGCGGTTTCTACGCTGTCGGCAAAAAAATGGATATTCCCTCTCAATTTTTCCCCGTATTCCCTCTTTTTGGAAACAAGTATTTCAATAATATCTTGATACGCATTCCCGTCTCGACCCGACAGAGAAGAACGACAATGTATCATAAGAGGTTTATCAAGTCCGATCGCAAGCTCAATATGCTTCTCAAATAATTCTTTCTGACGTTTTTTCTCACTCTCAATTTTCTCCAATGGTATTCTAAAATAATCCAGTCCACACTCGCCTATCGCCACCACTTTGGGATATTTTTCCGCAAGACCTCTGTAAAAATCGCTACTGAAATTTTCTTTCATATTGTCTGTCGGATGCATGCCGACAGACGCAAACAAACCATCCGCAAGAAGCGTCATCTCACATGCTTTTTGCGACATCTTCTTATCTACACCGACGGTTATCGTCCACGTATTCTTGTCTTGCAATCGTAAGATCGCTTCCCGTCTATCGTCATTAAACGACGCATCGTTCAAATGAGAATGTATATCAAAAAAAACAGG
>JAGLOS010000025.1 GCA_023137615.1 Minisyncoccota bacterium
ACCGGTATTATTCTCCAATTTCAAAACTTTTTAAACTCTCTTGAGTTTACAACTCAGATATATATACAATCCCGCCGTCTTGATATCAAACCATATCTCAACCTTCTCCAAACGCGGCTCTCGTCCGACATATCGGATCTTATGCGTATTCAAACAGAAGAGTATATTGAATTTGTAAAGAATTTTACCGAGAATTCAAACATTATGGCAAAAACATTCTTTATTGTGATCCCGTACCATCCCGGCGTAAACGTAAATATCGGCAAAAGCACCGTAAAAGAAAAAGATCGCTCCGCACTTGAGCGTTTCGAAGAAGGAAAATCACAACTCGAACAAAGAGCGCATATCGTACGACAAGGTCTGGCGCGAACAGGTGTCCGTGTCATGCCTCTTGGAACGGAAGAAACGGTTGAATTATTCTATAAAATATTCAATCCGTCAGATGTTGGCAGGGATGTTAATTTAGCACAAAGATAATATGGGATTATTTGGAAACAAGAAAAAAAACGAGCCGGTGGAAGAAAACATTTCTTTTCTGCCGGAAGACATCTATGATTCGGAGGAGTTGGAGCTCGCCGACATTATTGCGCCATCAGCACTAAAAATAGATTCTACTCATATACAGTTGGGAGAAAAATTGGTAAAAACCTTTTTTGTCACGTCGTATCCCAAAATATTAAATGACAGCTGGTTCTCCCCGATAATCAATCTTGACCGGGTTTTTGATATTTCGATATTTATTCACCCGATCGAAACACGGCAGATCCTCAAAAAATTCCAGAAAAAAGTTGCGGAAGTCCAAAGCCAGATCAGCGAACGCGCAGAAAAAGGGTTTGTGCGTGATCCGAAGCTCGACTCCGCATACCAAGACCTTGAAGAGCTCCGTGACAGTCTCCAACAAGCGAGAGAAAAAATGTTCAGTGTCGGAGTATATATATCGATCTACGCTGATGACAAAGACGAGATGAAGCGTGTCGACTCCGAAATGCGCTCTATCCTCGAATCACGAATGATATATGTTAGACCGGCACTTTTCCAACAGGAAGAAGGTCTGCAGAGTATGTTACCGGTAGCAACCGACAAGCTGCACGTACACAAAAAACTCAACTCTTCACCCCTTTCAAGTTTTTTCCCGTTTGTATCATTCGATCTTACTTCCGATAGAGGTATTTTGTATGGTATCAATAGACATAATTCTTCTTTGGTGCTTTTTGACCGCTTCTCCCTTGAAAATTACAACTCTATAACGTTTGCAACATCCGGCTCCGGTAAATCATACGCCACCAAACTCGAGATCATTCGCTCTCTTATGTTCGACACCGAGGTGATCGTGATCGATCCGGAAAATGAGTACCAATACCTCGCGGAAGCAACAGGAGGAAGGTTCTTCAACATTTCACTTACATCAGAACATCACATCAACCCATTCGACCTTCCACCGGCGCAAGAAGGGGAGAATCCGGGAGATGTCCTTCGATCAAATATTATTACCTTGGTCGGACTTTTCCGCATCATGCTCGGCGGTCTTACTCCGGAAGAAGATGCGATCATTGACCGCGCTATTACAGAAACCTACGCGCTCAAAGACATCACTCCCGAATCAAATTTTACAGAGATCGAACCGCCTCTTCTGTCTGACTTTGAAATGGTGCTCTCCGGAATGGAAGGAGCCGATAATTTGGTGCAAAAATTAAGCAAATATACTCACGGAACATGGTCCGGTTTTTTGAACAAGCCGACCAATGTTAATATAAACAAAAAATTCATTGTCTTTTCCATTCGTGACATGGAAGATGAGCTTAAACCTGTCGCGATGTTTATCGTCACTCACTATATTTGGAGTGCAATACGAAAAAATTTACGAAAACGTCTCTTGGTAGTCGACGAGGCGTGGTGGATGATGAAGTCGGAAGACACGGCATCGTTCTTGTTCGGTCTCGCAAAACGAGGACGAAAATACTATCTTGGCATCTCAACGATCACTCAAGACGTGAATGATTTTCTGCGCTCACCATATGGGCTTCCTATTATGACCAATTCATCAATGCAATTATTGTTAAAACAATCACCAACATCGATCGATATTGTACAAAAAACATTCAACCTCACCGACGAAGAAAAATACCTTCTCTTGGAATCAGGAGTAGGGGAGGGAATCTTTTTTGCCGGAATGAAACATGTGGCACTAAAGATCATCGCATCGTATACCGAGGATCAGATCATTACATCCGACCCGTCACAAATACTCGCCATTAAACAAGCAAAAGAAGATCTGCGCGCAAGCGGTGAATAAATATACTTAGTAATATATGAAAAAAATATCCTTTACAATAATTCATAAAATTTCCGTCTACATGCTTTTTTTGCTTTTATCAAGAAACGTCTTTGCAGCAAAGTACGAACCTCTTGAAGAACTGCCGGGCGCCAGTACTGATACTTTTGCGTCATATGTAAATGCGTTGATAAAATTTTCTATAGCGTTAGGGACAGGGCTTGCGGTTCTTATGTTGGTTATCGCAGGAGTTCAGCTTATCACGGCGCCGGCAAACGAATCTATGCGCAGCGCGGCAAAAGAAAAGATCGGGAATGCGGTGTGGGGTCTTGTTATTTTGGCTATATCGGTACTTCTTCTTTACAAGATAAACCCTGAGCTCGTTTTGATAAAGTTCTAAAAGCTCTCTTAACACACCGCACAGAGTCTTTGTCATTCCAACGTTTAGGAGGGATTTCTTTACGATGACAAAGTAACGCGAGATGACAAAGTGGTGCCGAGATGACAAAAACCACGTTTTATTCTTCTACGTATTCGATCACAATTCGACGTTCTTTTCCAAAGCCGGTCGAACTTGTTCTGATATGAGAGTCTTCCGCATACAAAGAATGGACGATCATCCTTTCATACGGAGACATGGGATCCATCTCAACCGAACTTTTATAATACCGGGCACGCTCAACCAAGATTGTCGCTCGGTCTTTTATTTCATTGATACGCTTTTTTTGATACCCGTTAACATCAACAATGAACGAGGATTTTTCGTCTCCCTCAGCCACCTCCTTGTCCGCAATCCTTTTTATCACATGACTGAACGCCATGAGAGTTTCTCCTTTATATCCAATAAGAAGATTGGGCTCTTTGGCTGAAATATTCAAAAAAGGAAGGTGAAGTTCCTCGTCATCAACAACAGAAACCTCTGCTTCCATATTCATAAATTTAAGCATCTTTTCTATTGTTTTTTTAATATTATCGAGCGTCATTATTTTCTTCTTTGTTACTGATAATTTCATCCGCCTTATGTTTTACGACCAGCTCATGCACGATAGAGAAAATGTTGCTTGTCACCCAATACAGCGCCACTGCGGCTGATATCGAATATGCAAAGAAAAACACGATACCGGGTAATACATACTTAAACTGTGTATTCATATTTTTTGCAAATTCATCTTTAAAGCTCATCTTCCCGTCAGAAGAGACTTTCGGTGTTTGCATTGCAGGCATAGCAAGCTTCATTTGGAAAAACTGTGATACCCCCGCCATAAGCGCCAAGACAACACTTTTCCCTCCAAGATCAAACACATTCAAAAACAGCATATTTATTGCATCCGGAGCAACAACAAAAGGATAAAGTATATCTGTGTTAATACCATTACTCAAGCCCCCTTTATAAAAAACCCAATAAAGCGCAATGATTATGGGCATCTGTATCAACATCAAAAGGCACCCTGAGAAAGGGTTTACACCGTGTTCTCTGTATAGCTCCATGATCTTTCGCGCCTGCTCTTGTTTGTCGTTTTTATGTTTTTCGCGAATCTCTTGCGCTTGCGGTTCGATCTTTTTTATTTTTCTTTGGGATGTGGATTGTTTATGGGTAAGAGGAAAGATCAAAAATTTCACAGCAATAGTAAGAACAATGATCGCAGCCCCAACATCATGCCCGGGAACTATGGCTATAAGATATATGAGAGTATTATATAGTGGTTCATATAAAAAAGTGTTAAAAATATTTGTCATTCCTCTATTCTATAGAAATTTCACTTTTTTGCAAAAATTACCCACGCAAGGAGGTAATTTTACTAGATACTCGATACTTGTTACTTTATACTAATTCAATACTATTTCAGCGGGTCAATGTGCTCCTTTTGCCATGGATGACAACGAAGGATCCTTCGAAACCCCTTAAATAGCCCCAAAACAACACCATATTTTTCAACCGCCTGAATTGTATAGTCTGAGCAGGTGGGATAAAATACACACACTTTTTTCGTCAATCCGATCTTTTTCGGTATCCCCGTATCGGGGGATAGATAATATTGATATTTTTTTAATAGCCAAATAACTATTTTTTTCATAAGTTCTCTTTACAAAAGTTGTGCGTTTTTAAGAATGCCCAGTATTTCTTCTTTGATCTCGTTTTTTGATATTTCTTTAATGTTTTTATTAAAGAAAAATACAACCACATGTCCTTGTTTCATGCTATTTAGATTTTGATATATAACGCTTTTTCCAACACGTCGCAGTATATTACGCTCTACGGCACTTTTTACAGCTTTAGCGGAAACAACAAAAGAAACCCTAACCGGTTGAGTTAGGTTGTTGCAACGCATTATTCGAGCAAACATGTGTGCTGAATGATATTTTTTACCCTCCTTTAGAAGAGAGGGGAACATCTGTCGCGGAACACTGTTTTTTTTTGCAAGCATCTTTTAGGTATTAGGTGTTAGGTTGTAGGTCTTAGGGAAACATAAAAATGAGCTTCGCTTATTTTTACCTACAACCTAACACCTATCAACTATAACCTAGTATACTATACTGCCAACTTAGCCCGTCCTTTCTGCCGACGACGTCGAATAACATTTTGTCCTGCCTTTGTTTTTTGTCGAACAAGGAAACCGTGTACTTTTTGCCGTTTTCGGTTCTTTGGGTTATATGTTTTAGACATGCAACGATTATATACAAAACTGTTGAAAAATCAACCTTACCTGATTTTTATTTTTTGCAAGGCATGCATGTACACAATTTGTCCACATATTATGAACACAAGATAGCTGTTTTGGGAAGTTTTCGAATTTTTTTTTCCCGCTATAATAGTGAGTACCGATTGAGCATTTATTTTTTAATTCTTACCAAACCTACACTTATGACAACAAATAAAGAATTGTGGCAGAGTGCGCTCACTGAGATCGAATTAAATGTATCTAAAGCAAACTTTAGTACGTGGTTTAAAAATACCCACATAGCGAAACAAGAGGAGGGTATTATCTATTTAGGTGTACCAAACGCTTTCGTAAAAGAGTGGCTGGGAAATAAATATCATAATTTTATACTTAAAGCACTTCGGGAGTTAAGCGAAAATGTTCGAGGGTTAAACTATACTGTCTGCAGAGAAAGCCCTGAGGCGGAAAGTCAAAATGATCTTGCGAGCCCTTTAAAATCATTCAACGCTGAACTACCTCTTAATGAATTGTATATCAACAAAGAGGACAACTTAAATCCTAAATACACATTTGAGTCTTTTGTTATCGGTTCTTTTAATGAGCTTGCTCACGCCGCAGCACAAACTGTAATAAAAAAGCAAGGGGCGATATACAATCCATTGTTTATTTATGGAAAAACAGGATTGGGAAAAACACATCTTATTCAGGCAATCGGAAATTATATAAAAAAACACAACCCGGACAAGAAAGTATATTACATGACATCGGAAAAATTCTCGATGGACTACATAACATCACTCCAGTCGGGAAAAATAAATGAATTTAAAGAAAAACATCGAAAGTATGATTTTTTGATAATGGACGATATTCAATTTCTTTCAAACAAAGAAAAAACCCAGGAAGAACTTTTTCATGTGTTTAACACCCTTTATGACAACAACAAACAAATAATCTTTTCTTCAGACAAACACCCAAACTATATTCCGGACATTGAGGAACGCCTTAAATCACGTTTTGCCGCGGGAATGATCGTGGATGTCGGACAACCTGATTACGAATCACGTTTCGCTATTTTGAGAGAAAAGCTAAAAAATAATAACTTTCCATTAACTGATGACAGGATTGGGATGGTAGCATCGTCTCTTGAGGGAAACATCAGGGAGCTTGAAGGTATGCTCAACTCAATAATCATGCAATCACAGTTAAAAAATCGTGAGCTGAGCATGAATGAGATCAAAACCATTCTTAAAAACAATTCAAAACCAAAGAAATCTATCTCCGTAAAAGAGGTTATCAAGATAGTAAGTAATTTCTACAGTATTACTGAACAAATTATATACGAAAAGACACGAAGAAAAGAAGTTGTAAAACCAAGACAGGTTGTTATGTATTTACTAAGAGAAGACTTTAACGTGTCATATCCCTCCATAGGACAAGAACTGGGAGGTAGAGATCACACAACAGTCATTCATTCGTGCGACAAGATAAGAAAAGACCTGGAGACCGACAGTTTACTTGGACAAGAGATCGAACAATTAAGAGCGATGTTTTAAAAGAGCAATTCTTTGGATCTTTTCACTCTTGATTTTTGTTAATAACCATGTGTATAACCTATGGTAAAAATTGTAAATAATTCTGTTAACAACATTGGGATAATAATTTACGAATGTGGATAAAAAAAGGTTTTTCAAAAGATATAAACAATAAACACTTTTTTATTAACATAAAAGTAACACCCATGAATTACAAAAAAACAAGAGACAGTGCGTTATTTGGAAGCATATCCACATATCCACAGACATAATAATAGTAATAGTTTATATATATAAATAATAAGGTTTAACTATCCACAGTAAAAATATGAAAGTAACATGCGTTAGAGAAAAAATACAAGAGAGAATATCACAAGCGGAAAAGCTTGCGGGAAAAAATGTTGGACTACCTATTCTCGGAGCATTATTGCTCAAAGCAGAAAAAGACACTATCGTTATTCGTGCTACAAATCTTGATGTTGGTGCTGAATTCAGGGTTCCTGCAAAAGTAAAAGAAAAAGGAGAAGTTGCAATACCTGCAGGTATTGCGAGTAGTATTTTCTCAAGTCTTTTTTCTGGCAAGAATATTGATCTCGAAGTTGTAAATAACAATCTTGTTGTTTCGACAGAAAAAAACACAACACTTATCAAGAGCATCAAAGGAGACGAATTTCCAACAATCCCCCATATTAAAGAAGGTGTTTCTTTTACTCTTCCTGCAAAGAACATTGCAACAGGGGTTAAGTCTGTTTGGTATGCGTCAGCTGTTTCTGATATTAAACCTGAAATTTCAAGTGTTTACATGTATCACAAAGGCGCGGATATTGTTTTTGTTGCCACAGACTCATTTCGGCTTGCAGAAAAAAAAGTGAAAGACAGTGGAGTTTGTGAATTTGAAGGTGTTATTATTCCTGTAAAAAATATACGAGAAATAATTCGTATTATCGAAAACATTTCAGGGAATTGTGAGGTATTGTTTGATAAAAATCAAATAACTTTTGCGACAGAAGACGTCTTTTTAACCTCTCGGATCGTAAACGGTGTCTATCCCGATTATCATCAGATAATACCAAAAGAGTTCTCTTCCCAAGTCACTGTGTTAAAAGACGACATAACAAATGCATTAAAGTTAACAAATATTTTTGCCGATAAATTTAATAAAGTAAATATTAAAGCTGACGCAGGTCGAAATGTTTTTGAAATAAGCTCACGAAACAACGACACCGGAGAAAATATGACCACTGTTGATGCTGTAATAAAAGGCGATTCTTTTGATGTTAATTTTAATTACAAATATATTCTTGATGGGTTTCAGTCGATACACCAAGACAGTGTGATATTAAAATACGACGCAAAAAGAGAGGTGTTGATCATGCAAGGGGTGTCAGACGCTTCGTTCGTGTACTTGGTAAAACCAATGAATAAATAGATTGGGTGGTAGGTTGCAGGTAAGAGGAAAATTTCGCTTTGCGAAATTTTTAACCTAAAACCTAAAACCTAAAACCTAAAATCATGTCATTAGATCCGCTAACAGATTTTTTTAAACGGTTTAAACACATAACACCACCAGATGAAGTTGTTAGAAAAATAGTTGTTAAAACGATCAAAGAGATGTTTGGTGTTGATATTTCTATTAAGGACGTAGGTGTTAAGAACTCAATAATTTTCATAAACACAAAACCAACAATTAAAAGTGAATTATTTATAAGAAAAAGTCAGTTTATTTCACAAATTAAAAAAGAAGTTGGTGAAAATATTATTTTAAAAGATGTTAGATAAACAAAAAGCGCAGAGGCGCTTTTTGTTTGAACTTCGTAATTCTTGATTTGTAGTTCTAAACACATTATTGAACAACAAACTCTGTTGTTGCGACGGTTTCATTTAATACTGAGTCGTGTATAACCGCTTTTAAAAGGTTAGTTCCTTTTGAGACATCTAAGGAATTTGGCGTGAAAGTTAATTGATATGGGTGTTTTTCAGAACGACCCATAAAAACGTTATTTATAAAATAATCCACATAAGTGATCGGGTAGGTATTTTGGTATGAGATTGTTATAGAATAGGGCTTGGTGGGGAGCAATAAAGTTTTTTTGGTTGGTTTTATTATTGTTATTTTTGGAGAATTTTCTTCCGTATGTACATCGTCATATTGTGTTGGAACAATTTGTTGTGTCGAGCTTCCGTATCCGTTTTTTTGAGCCCACTTCTGTATCGGAGATTCCCAAAGTAAATATTGAGGGTCTTTCCCCGGGTTTGACGGTTGTGGTCCGTGAGGATCTTCTTTGTTTACCCAATGTAAAATACTGTGAATATCAGTATTTACTTTTTCTATTACCAAACCCTCCGGAGTTCTTTCTGTTGCGAGTTTTTTAGATATTGCATCAATGAAATATTGTTCACCTCCTTCCCAGATGCCGCGAAAGACGGGCTTTGTTTGTATTGTGGTGTCTTCTTCCGATCTTTGGAATTTTTCATCAGGATATTTTTCAAGAACTTTTTGCATAACAGCGTTCCACATAGGGGCGACAATAAAACCGGCAACTTTCTTTTCCATTGGACTATTATCATTGTTTCCCACCCATGTTCCGAGAGCAAAAGAAGGTGTATATCCAATGATCCAAGCGTCACGGTATTCGTTGGTGGTACCTGTTTTTACCGCAACGTCACGTCCTTCAAAGTATAAAAAAGAGCGTGCTCCAAAAGCCGGGGTGCGCGCCGTGTTGTCGGATAGCACATCGGAAATTTGTAAAGCAATGTTTTCCGGAATAACCTGCGTGGTGTTTTTGCCGTATGTTCGAATAATATTTCCATCCACATCTTCAATACGAAGAAGGTTCTGATAAGGTGCTCGTTTGCCGTTGTTTGCAAAAACACCATAAGCACTTGTCATTTCAAGGGGGGAGACACCCCCACTACCTAAAACAAGAGTGAGCCCGTATTCGTCAGGACTGGTTAAGCTTGTTATCCCCATACTTTCTGCTGTTTTAATGGAATTAGCAATACCCGTAAGATAGAGCAGTTTTACTGCGGGGATATTCACGGATTGTGCAAGTGCGTTGCGTAGGGTTATTGGTCCTCCATAGACGTGGTCATAGTTTTCCGGCATAAAACATGATTTTGGGCTGTTTTCGGAGGTAAGAGGAAGACCTTCTGTGTCGCAGGTGGTTGAAAATTGTGTACGCACATTAAAAAGTACTGTGTCCGGCGTGTATCCTTTCATAAATGCCGTTGCATAAACGAAAGGTTTAAACGAAGAACCGGGCTGTCTGTTCTTTGAAAGTGTTGTGTTGAAGTTGCCGTCGTTTTCAACGTCAAAATAATCTCGAGAACCAACCATAATAAGAATTTCGCCTGTTTTAGGATCAATACCAACCATGCCGGCGTTTTTTGCGTTGAATTTCACTTCATTTTCTTCTGCGTATTGGTCGACGATCTTCTCCGCCTCTGCTTGCAGTTCATAATCAAGGGTTGTTATAACACTGTAGCCCTTTTCTTGAATGGAGCGTTCACCAAACTCATTTGCAACAAGATCTCGCACCCAAGTGACAAAGTGAGGTGCTTTAATGCCGTGAGAAGATCTGGGTTGGAATTCAACTTCAGTAATGAGGGCTTCATTGTATTCGTCTTCTGAAATGAAGTTTAAGTCGTACATACGACCCAGGACGAGATTTTTTCGCTCTTCAAGTAGATTCGTATGGTTTCCATAAGGAGAGAGTATTGTTGGACGCTGTGGAAGCGCTGCGAGGTATGCCGCTTCGGTAAGGGTGATATCTTTTGCTTGTTTTCCAAAAAAAGCAAGACTCGCTTCTTCTATACCGTAGAGATTGCCGCCATATGGTGTTTCGTTGAGGTAGAGGGCAAGGATTTCTTCTTTTGAAAATTCACGTTCTAATTTAATAGAGATAACCCATTCTTTAAGTTTTCGAGATACCGTTCTTTCTGATGTAAGAAGGGTATTTTTTACAACTTGTTGTGTAATAGTAGAGCCGCCTTGAACTCCTTTACCTCTGAGTGGTTGTAAAAAGACAGCGCGAAAGGTCGCCAGAGGACGGATACCAATATGCTCATAAAATTCAGCATCTTCAATGGCGACAGTTGCATTTTTTACATGGCGAGAAATATTGAAAAAGTCCACTTCGGTTTGTTTTACATTCTCGTGAATATCGTAGAGCAATATTTCACCGGTACGATCGTATATTTTTGTAGACTCAACATTTTTTCGTGTACCTATTGCACTAAGGTCGGGGGTTTTGAGGGTGGTTGCCCATATCAACAATGAACCGACGGTAAAAAAACCAAGGGCAACACTTAAGATCAAAATATCTTTAAAAATACTTCGCAATATTTTTTTGCGTTTCTTGGAGCGTCTTTTTTTAAGTAATTTTTTAATAAACATACGGTATTTTTGCTAAACTATATACAAGAATTACACAGTATATCCTAAGGTTGTACACAGAATATCCATCGTATTATACACAGTTTTATGCACATATCATACCATTATGTGTGTGAAATGAATAAAGAATTGTGAATTAAGTAGAAAACGCGCGTACACACGTTTTCTACTTAATCGTCTTCTTTGTCGTTGAAAGCAGGGGTTGCTTTTTCTTCCTCGTTGTCCTCAGCGTTTTCTTGAGTTTCTTTTTCAAAGTCTTCATATAGCGAAGCCTCGTTTTCGTTATTATCCAAAAATTTTTCTGGTGATGGCATATGTAAAATAATGATTAGCTCGTTTTGTAATTATTTGTGCATACTATATAGCAAAAAAAAATCCCGCTGGCAAGTTCTCTGTGGATAATATTTCAAAAGTAGTTTACAGTAAAAGAGATTAATTGAATTTTTCGTTCTTATAAGACGCGGCACAAGTAAGCGCGGTTGCGATCGCGTCTATTTCATCATCTTGTTTTACTGTCTCAGGAATATTTACCAACTGTCGTGTCATCATATCAACTTGGTTTTTTGTTGCACGACCGTAACCGGTGATCGCATTTTTGATCTGCAAGGGGGTGTATTCGTACACATCAAGAGCGTGACGTTTTGCTTCATATATTATTACCCCACGAGCTTCTGATACTTTCAACGCAGTTTTTTGGTTACTATTGAATAAGAGGGTTTCTATGGAAAGAAGTGTTGGTGTGTATTTTATGCACACACGATCGATTTCTTGACCAATAAGAAACAACCGCTCGGTAAAATTAAGTTTTGCCTCTGTTTTAAAACAATTTGAATAAAGAAGATTTTCTTTTCCGGTGTTCGGTTTTTCAATTATAGCGATACCCACTCTTTCGTATCCGGGATCTATGCCAAGGATTATCATAAACTAAGAATAATGAATAATGAATCACGAATCAAGTAAAAAAATGCGCTCTGCGCATTTTTTTACTT
>JAGLOS010000026.1 GCA_023137615.1 Minisyncoccota bacterium
CAAAATAATTTACAAAAGATAACAGAAACATACGAGGAATTATACGCACGTGAGGTTGAGCTTGCTGCAAGCGTCAAGACACTCCGCACGTCTTTTGGTGTTGAGTCGGAAATTCGAGATATGTACGGGCTGGTAAAAGAGGGAGAGGAGGTGATAGTGATCGTCGATGAGAAAAATAAAAAAGAGGAAAATGATGAAATCGAGACAGAAATTCAAGAAAGTCTTTGGAGTCGGGTATTGAAGATATTTTAATCAAAAAGAATTCTCCGCAGTTCTTGTCCTCAAAACGTTCGCTTTTGTCATTCCGACTTCAGGAGAAAGTCCTTAAACTTGGGAAGTGTAAGCTTTGTATAAGGGATCTCTCCTTATGTCGAGATGACAAACTTTATGTGAGTTGACCCCGATTCCCGCTACTCGCACTTTGTGATACAATAACTTTGTTAATAACAGTCTAATTAAAAATTAATATATGAAAATAGTAAAAGTTTATTCAACGTCGGCATGTGGATATTGCAAGATGGCAAAAGAGTTTTTCACAGAAAATAATATCGAATTTGAAGATTACGATGTTGCCGCCGATGAAGCAAAACGAGATGAGATGGTCGAGAAAACAGGTCAAATGGGTGTTCCTGTTATCACTATTGGTGATGAGGGAGCAGAACCGGAAGTGGTCATTGGCTTTGATAAACCACGGATCTCAGAATTGCTTGGTTTGTAATAAATTCTAAACATGTTATACAAAAAGGGGTGTTTAGACACCTCTTTTTGGTATAATATCAACATGTCCACGTAGTTCAATGGATAGAACAAGAACCTCCTAAGTTCTAGATCTAGGTTCGACTCCTAGCGCGGACACAAAATACCAGCCCCAAAGAGGTAGCTTTGGGGCTGTTGTGTTTTTTAATACGTTTTTCTGTGACTATACTCAATGTTTCTTTGGAGTACGCTTGTTTTATTGGTATAATATTTTTATGGAACGAGAAGAAGATTTGCAGCAGGACATTCAAGAACGAGTGGAGAAGCTTGAAAAACTAGTAAAAGATAATAATAAAATACTGCACAGAATACAACGTCATATGCGTGTTGGTGCGTTACTGCGTGTTGTATATTGGGTGGTCATTATCGGTTCTATGCTTGGGCTATATTATTATTTACAGCCATTTGTTGCGCCATTTGTAGAAACGTACAATGAACTTATTGAGTTTCCGGAAAAAATAAAAACTTTTGATCTTTCGGCTTTTGGAGACAAAATATGATTGTTTTTTGGTAAAAATATGATAGTATACAAAACGCACGGTTGGTGAAAAGAAGCTAAGAAAGTTGAAGAAAGGACAATATCAAAAATTAAACCACATGCTCGGGTAGCTCAGTTGGTTAGAGCATTCGCTTGAAGAGCGAAGGGTCGACAGTTCGAATCTGTCCCCGAGCACAATGTAAGGCGCCTAAAGGCGCTTTTTACATTGTGCTCTGGGAGAAAGCAAACTGCTTTGCTTTCGTGCAGATTCGAAAGGCGGAGCCATAATTCGCTTTAGCGAATAGGCGAGCCCGGGTAGGAGCCACACGGTAGAATTGGAGCGAATTTGTGAGCGAACAATTATACCGATGTGAGCTGACGCCGAATCTGTCCCCGAGCACAATACAAAAATTACCCCCTTTTTAAGGGGGTAATTTTTGTATTGCTTAAGGGAAGACAGATTCGAACGGGGAAAGGGGAGTGGAATAAAAAACAAACTGCTTTGTTTTTTATCCGATTCTGCAAAGCAGAAATTTCCGTTATCGAACAAAGTGAGATAGGAAATAGGCGTAGTTTTCCCGTGGAGGAGAGCAGTGAACGAAACGCAGTGGAGTGAACGTTGAGAACCGTGGGTTCTCAAAGCGCAGGAACATTGAGTGGTGAACGAGATGTTCCGAGCAGTGAGTGTTCTGTCCCCGAGCACATTATTTGATCAAAAAGAATCCCCGTAGCAAAGCTGCGGGGATGTATGACAAAGTAACGTCCGTTTTGTCATTCCGAAACGCAGCGTTTAGCGGAGGGAGGAAGCCCTTAAACTTGGAAAGGTAACAAAATATAAAGGATCTCTCTTGTCGTCGAGATGATAAAGTAACGTAAGATGACAAAAGGGGAATTGAGATAACAAAGTAACGTAAGATGACAAAAATGGTTCATTACCTGTTATTTCTTTTCATAAAACAATAAATACCGTATTATATACAAAATAAGCAATAATTATTATGAATTCCGTATATACAAATGTAGATTTTGGTCTTGATCTTTTCTTTACTGTGTTACCTATACTTTTGGTGTTTCTGGCAGGTTTTTATAAACCCAAATGTTTGTTACGTTATTTTTCAAAAGTGGAGACATGGGCAATGGTAAAGAAAAGGAAATATACGATGGATAGTACCAATGACTGGAAGTACTTGATGGTACCCATCACTTTTATTCTCACCGGCACAACGGCATTGGTTGCAAAGATGATCAAAGACGAACATTGGAGAGCCGCGGTGTTCTTTGGTATTTCATATTTTGTACTCAGTTTCTTTTTTGTGCTTATTGTCGCGCTTATATATGGAGCGGTTGTTTTTGTTATCTCTATTCTTCTGATCGCGGTTGTTTTTGTGCTTTTGGCGGCTATAGCCGGACCTTCAGAGTAATGCGGGTTGTTCTTCGTGGGGTATCTGTGTTGTTGTAATAAAGGGAGAGTTTTTAGTCTATTGAGTGTACTTCAAGTTTTTGTGATTTCTTTTTGTTTAATTTTGGGAGTTTTAAGATCAAAAGACCATGTTTTTCGATTGCTTCTGATATTTCCGGATCGATCTCTTCGGGAAGAAGGATCTCTCTGGAGAAACCACCCCAATAGAGCTCTTTGTAGTGGTATTTGTCGCTTGTTATAGGCGTTGGATTTACACGTTTTCCACGAATAGTAACTTTCTCTCTTGTGATAGACACGTCAACGTTGTCAGGTTCTACCCCTGCGATCATTGCTTGGATATAAAGGGCTTCACCATCTTCATATACATCAACGGTTAATTCTCCTTCTTCCTCTTCAACAGAATTGACGGAACTCTCTTCAATAGTATCTACCTTATCTTCATCTTCTTCAAAAACTTCGTCAGGTTCTTCATTGTCTTGTTCCTCCTCCTCTACATTTATTGTTCCCGTGAGACGTTCGAAGAATGAGCGTTTATCTTTATCGTACATATATTTCTTGTTATTAGTAATTACTTTAAGCGTATTGTTCCTTTTGCAAGAGGTCTAAGGAGCTTGACTCCCTCAAACAGAACGATCAAAACAAGGACGATCACCCAATAGTATGAAAATACTACGATCGTTTCAATAACGTCTTGCGTTCTAATTATAAATAAATTGAAAATAGCATGCAATGCTGTGGCTGCCACAATACCGCCGATGAGATACAGAAAACGAAATTTCTTTTTGTAAAATGAAAAGGCGATTGCAAGACCGATAGCGCTTGACGATACAATATGAAGAAGGGTTGCTCCTAAGAAACGCAAGTGTGTGTTGATAGCACCTACAACAACGCCGCCATCTACGATACTTCCCATTAAGTAAAGAGAATTTTCCAGTGCCGCAAAACCCAAAGCGCCTGTTATGAGATATATGAGAGCGTCGATCGGTTCATCAAAGAAGCGACTTTTAAAAGCTACGAAATAGATCGCAATAAATTTGATCACCTCTTCAATAAATGCCCATAAAATAATAACGCCAGCTTCTATTTGCCCGTGTGTCAGCAAAGACGCTGGACCGTGTTTGATATTATCTGCTATGCTAATGATAGCTTGTTCAAAAGGGATGGTGAAAGGCACCGCGATCATACCTCCCAGAAATGCGACAAGGATAAGACTTCCCGGCTCTGGCTTTTTGGCATCTTCTTTGAGCCAAAACCACAACCACAAAAGAGCGGGCAGGATTCCTCCCACCAAAGAGAACAGAACAACTTTAAGATCGAGTTCTACCGCACTGTTTAGTGGGAAATTTTCATACAGACCCCACCAATAGAGAACAAGCGCCAGCACTCCAATAATTGCAAATGTGTTTTTTATCATTACAAGTTGTTTTTAACACTATCTTTTCATGACGGGAACTTTCAAACTATTTCTAAAAGAAATCTATTTGGGCTCTTTGTTGGGCCATTTTTCAACCATCAAAAGGGACTTTTCGTGTCCTGAAATATTGTCCCAAATTTCTTCGGTAATGAACGGCATGAATGGATGAAGTAATTTGAGCATGGTTGTAAGCATGGTATAGAGCATCCATTGACACGATGTTTTGTCAGCTTCATCATCGCCTTCCAACCGCGGTTTACTCTCTTCAATAATTATATCAGCAAATGTGTGCCAAAAATAGTGATACAGTTTGTCTGCCGCCAAATAAAGACGAAAGTTTTCAAGATCCTCTGTAACATCTTTGGTAAGTTCATCAAGCTCATGCAATATTTTCTCGTCTTTTTTTGCAAGTTTCGGTTGTTTGTCAGTATCCAGACCATCAAGATTTGAAACTACGAACCTTGAAGCGTTCCAGATCTTATTGGCGAATTTTTTATAAGCGCGAATTTTTTCTTCGGAGAGATTGTTGTCGTTTCCCGGTGGTACACCAACAATGAGAGACATCCGAAGAGCGTCTGCACCATATTTTTCCAGCAATTCAAGAGGATCAACCGCATTTCCAAGAGATTTACTCATCTTTCTTCCTTGTTTGTCACGAACCAACCCATGAATATAGACGTTTTCAAAAGGAATATCTCCCAAGAGGTATGTTGTCATAAGGATCATACGCGCTACCCAGAAAAATATAATGTCGTAACCTGTTTCAAGAACATTTGTCGGATGATAGGTTTTGAAGTCTTCTGTCTCGTCAGGCCAACCGAGAGTGGAAAATGTCCAAATTCCGGCAGAGAACCACGTATCCAGAGTGTCGGGGTCTTGTTCCCATATTCCATCTTTTGGCGCTTCAATACCACAGTATATTTCTTCTTTTCCGCCTTTATCTGTACGGTACCATACCGGTATGCGATGCCCGTACCATATTTGCCGGCTGATGCACCATGGGCGGAGATTATCCACCCAACTAAAGTAGACTTTATGGAAGCGGTCTGGGAGGATTTGTGTTTGACCATTGTTGATCACTGTGCGCATAAGCTCTTTGAGTGTTATTTTGTCCCCGGCTTTTACTCCCTTGATATTTGAGTGTTGAAGAGAAATTTCTTTGTTGGTATCAATAAACCATTGAAGTTTTGGCAACGGCTCGACCACACATCCTGTTCTCTCGGCGGTGGAAATATTTTGATCTGTTTCCTCGGTTTTTTCCAGAAGACCCTCTTTTTCGAGCCATTCAACTATAATTTCCCGTGCAACTTTTGTTTTTTTACCCTTTAATGCAGGTGTGTCAACCGTCATTTGGGCGTATTCGTTGATGACTTGTTTCATCGGAAGGTCATGGCGTTTTGACATTTCAAAATCTATCATGCTGTGCGCCGGAGTAACGCCAACTGCGCCGGTGCCATATTCCGGATCGACATCTTTGTCGGCTATAATTTTGATATGAAGGGGTACGCCGCAAAATTCCGCATCGTACTCTTTGCCAACATATTTTTTGTAGCGTTTGTCATCCGGGTGTACCGCCACAGCAGTGTCACCAACTTTTGTTTCCGGGCGGGTGGTGGCAATGGAAATAGGGAAGTCTTTTGAGTATTTAAAGGTATAGACATTCGCTTTTCGCTCTTCGTGGATAATTTCGTCGTCTGATATTGTGGTTTGCCCTTTTGGGTCCCAGTTGATGACTCTGTAATCGCGGTAAATAAGTCCATCATCATACATCTTTTTAAATGCTACCCGGACAGCAAAGTTACGTTTTTCGTCCAAAGTAAAAGCTTCGCGACTCCAATCGACAGATGACCCCATTTTTTTGACTTGACCTACAATAGTATCGTGGCTGTCCTGCGCAAATTTTTCAACACGTTTGAGAAATTCTTCACGCCCGAGATCGTGCCGGTTCTTTTTTTCTTCTTTCATCAAGATCTTTTCAACCTTTGATTGAGTGGCAATAGCGGCATGGTCGGTCCCCGGAAGCCATAATGTTTTTTTGCCGCGCATACGCTCAAACCTAACCATGATATCTTCGATGACAAGCATCGCCGCATGACCGGTGTGCAAGATTCCCGTTACATTCGGCGGAGGTAAAACAATGGAAAATTTTTCGGCGTCTTTATCACAAATGCCTTTTTCTACACAAACATCCGGATCAAAAAAACCGGAGTCGAGCCATTTTTTGTATATGGCATCTTCAGTTTCTTTTGGATTATATGGCTTTAAAAATTTCTCATTCATAATGTGATTATCATAGCATAAAAGGGTCTTTTTTCTAGGGTTATTGGATAAAAAAGAGATATTGTTGACAAAAGATACTTTATGACTAGAATTCACCAATAACGCCTTGAAAAAGTTAAAAACTTTGAAGGGGCTGCTTAAACCACGGTTTCGTATCTTGCGAGATCGTTTTCCCCGGATTAAGCAGCCCCTTCAAGATTTTTAGCGTAGAAATACATTGCCTTTCATTATAGCAATTTATAATTGTTGCAAGAAGATAAAACTTGGATTAAGCTCTGAACATGGAAGTCTTTCGGAGCCATTGAATTAGTTTGTAGTTATTAGTTTTTAGGGTTTTTAGGGAAACGGTGATTATGTTTGTTGAAATCACCGTCGTCATTGCGAGCCAACAAGCGAAACAATTCAATTACGTAAAGTTCCGTCATTGCGAGAAGTGATACGGAGCGAAGCGGAGAAGAATAAGGTTAGTTTGTAGTTACTAGTTTTTAGTTTTTAGAAAATGCGCTTTAGTGTATTTTCTTCTACTAACTACAAACTAGTTGTTAGTTTTAGGAAAACGATGGAAAACCACCATCGTCATTGCGAGCCGTAGGCGAAGCAATCCAGAGTTTTAATCACAATACCCTGGATTGCTTCGTCATGATACTACACTCCGTTCCGTATCACTTCTCGCAATGACGTTGGGTGTTGGATTGCTTAGTCTGCGGACACTGCGGACTTGCGACTCGCAAAAAATATTAAGATCAACTTTTGAACCAGACAATAAAATCGGCTAAAAGACAATACTTAAAAAGGAAAATGTGGCTTAATGGGAACACAAGATTTGTCCGAGAGAAACGCGGTTTGATGTCTTTTATGAAATGTGTTGTATTTTTACAATTCTGTTGACAATAGGTGGTATGAGAATAACATTAAAGTATACATTGATGGTTTTTCTTGGACGGGGAAACCAAGAAAAAATAAGGATCAATGTATCACAAAAGTATGCAATTTTCCCGTTGGCAACATTATAAAATAATTCCAAGTTTTGAAACTACCTTTTCTCGGCGGAGCTAGGTGGTTTTTTTGTTCTTTTAAAAATTATTAAAGAATACGCCCCAGGTTCTATTTTTGAAACGGAGGAGCAACACAACAAATAGTATCTGCGGCGTGGACTTTAGTTCCACACGGTCGATGTGGTTTAAAAATGATCTTATTTTTAACCTAATGAATATAAGATCAAAAATTATTAGTTTTAATAATTTAATTATAAAATATAAAAAATATGAAAAAAATATTAATGAGTGTCGCAATGTTGGCGTTTGTGGGAGCCGCTGTTGTCGGTGCCACTACTGCTTACTTTAGCGACACAGAAACCTCAACAGGGAATACTATTACTGCCGGTTCTTTGGACTTGAAGTTGAATGGGTACAATGGCGAACCAGTTAGTGCTGTTGTAGTTATTGAAGACATGAAACCTTCCCAAACTTGGTACAGTGGACCTATTACATTAGAAGTTTTTGATAATCCTGGAAGATTGTACAAGCATATAGTTAGAGATGGTTGTGGTGGTATGACTTGTTCTTCTGGAGACATAACAGAACCTGAATGTGTAGCTGAAGGGGGGACGTGGATGGTTGATCCAGTTGAATATTGTCACGGAGCGGTTGGTATAGATTATCTCCCAGAGGTTACTTGGTTTGATTTAGAGGTTTGGGTAGGTAATCCTGATAACGCAGTTTCCGGGCAAGACGCTCCTATGTGTGAAGCTGATGATCTAACTGAGGATTGTTGGGATGTTCTTATTGAGGACGGAGATGCGTTGATTGATGATACTGGCATTTTTGGTTCTCCTGTTGACTATGTTCTTTCAAAGTGGATTTATTTGGGAACCTATGGATATCCACAAATGACAAATAAAATAGTTATCAGACAAAGTTTCCACATGGATGGTCCTCTTGCTGGCAACGAATATCAAGGAGATACCTGTACGTTTAACGAAGAATTTATGGTGTTGCAGACAAACGCTCCTCATCCAGATCCTCTTTATGTTCCATTACAAAATGTAACATTAGACAGCATTAATGTTGGCGATTCTGATAGTGTAAGTATGGAAGCGCACGACGCGCAGGGATGGCTTGATTATGTTCAAGGTGATTATGGCGGACAAGATGGCGGTGAATCAATCGCTATGGTTTGGGGAGATGGCGGAGTTTGCGATGTCAATAACGACGATGCAACTTTTGAATTAGATGCCGGCACAGAAACAGCTACAACTCTTACCTTAAGACATTATGATGGCGTTTCAGACGATTCATTTGATGTGTATGTTAATGGAACTTTAGTAGGTTCTTATGCAAATCAAAACAGTACTGAGAGTCCAAGCCATTGGTATACTACTGACTTTTCTGTAAACTATACAGGAAATGCTACAATAGAAATTGTTGCAACAGGACCAGCAGGAGGTTATTGTGCATATCACCAAGACCCAGATTACTATGGGCAAGTTGCTCTTAACTGGGCGAAGATTACCAACTAATTTATTTAGTTGTTAACAAGAGATTTTTTAGTCCTACTCTTTGATTTGCCAAAGTACTGCTTTACAGTATGAGCAAATAAAGGGTGGGGCGATAAAGGTTTTTTGAAAAATCTTTGCAAACACAAATGAAAAAATTATTTAAAATTGCCCATTCTCTCCTCATTGCCGGCATTCTCGGAATAGCGCTTCTTGTGGTTATGTCTATGTTTCCAATCCCGGGCAATATTGCGGTCAAGGTGGTGCTTTCCGGATCTATGGAACCGGCGATTCCTGTGGGTAGTGTGATCGTTATCAAACCCGCGGAGAGTTATGCGGTAGGAGATGTTATAACATTTGGCAAAGATACAAAAACCAGTATACCGACTACTCATCGAATCGTAGATGTGCGCATTGAAGGAGAGGAAACATTTTTCAAAACACAAGGTGATGCCAACGAGGACCCGGATATGAGCGAATTGAAAGAAGGCGCAATCGCGGGCAAGGTGCTGATTACTATTCCGTTTCTGGGCTACTTGATAGATTTTGCCAGACAACCGATAGGATTTATTTTGCTCATCATTATTCCGGCGGCGTGCATTATGATCGATGAAATTAGAAAAATTTGGATGGAAGTAAAAAAGATGAAGAAAGAAAAGACAAAAGAGGGAGAGATCAAGAGTAAAAAAGATCCTTTTTTGGTTGATAAAAATAGTGGAGATATTGAGGACAAAAAAAATGAAAAAGAAAAAGAAAAATA
This sequence comes from Minisyncoccota bacterium, assembly GCA_023137615.1. GTDB lineage: Bacteria > Patescibacteriota > Minisyncoccia > Phycocordibacterales > JAGLOS01 > JAGLOS01. The sequence goes on from JAGLOS010000026.1 coordinate 9,603, forward strand.
ACAAATACGATCTTCTATTGCTCAAATTGTTTAAAAAGCGATTGATGATCTTTCGTCTTATCTTTTCGCAAGGTAAAAGATCGGTGTTGAATTTCTTGGTAATCACTATTATTGTTGGGATGAACGGTTTAGGATTGTCTGCTATCGGTCAGACGATATGTCATTTTAACGATACGGAAGCGTCGTCGGCAAATGTTTTTGCGGCGGGAATTTTGGATTTTTCTTTAGATAATACTAATGTTGAAGAATTTATCGGGATAGAACTTGGCGAAGACATAGAATTTAGTTCTGCTGCAACCAAAATGGTGGGGAGTATGGATATTCAGTATGAGGTGTATGCGGAAATAATGGGCGGTAGTAATATTTTTTGCGAAGCGCTTCAAATGGAAGTTTTTCACAGTCAGGTTTTTTATGATGGCGATCTGCTTTCTTTTGATACTGCAACTACGACTGCGTTTGGAACATGGGCTTTTAAATTAAATTTACCGCACATGGCAACTTATATTCCTCATGGAGAAGAATGCAATGTTGATCTGGTGTTCAAAGGATGGAGAGAGGATGTCGCCGATTTTGATCAGAGCGGTTTTACGGATGAAGAGCGAATTCACTTACGTCTGACTAGCAGAATGATAGTGCTTAATGAATTTTTACCTCGTCCGGATGGTGAAGCTTACGGTTTTGATTTTGGAGATGATAGTAGTAATATGCCGCAAGGTGAATGGGTAGAAATTTATAATAATAGTAATTATGCCTTTGATCTAGCAGGTTGGTATATAAAAGATTCTCTAGAGTCAGAGATAAATAAGATTATGATCACTGATTTAAATACTGTTCCTGCTACAACAATGATTGGCGCTAAAAGCTGGCTTGTGGTGTATATGAATAAGGCGGTATTGAATAATACCGGAGATACCGTGAAACTGTTTAATAATAATGATGAGCTTATAGATCATTACGCTTATTCCAGTCATGATCATTGTGAGCTTGAACCAACACCTGGCGATGAAAATAGCGATACCACCGGCGATGGTAGTTGTGAAAGTGTACCTCCAAATAAAACATATGCACGTATTCCCGATGGCGTAGGAGAATGGGTTGATCCTGTTCCTACTCCTGGGGGTGCAAATATACTTGAGGAAGGGGGATTGTCACTACTATTTGCGACAGGAGATGCAAGTGGTGGTGTTGACGAAGGTGTAAATGATGAAATAGTTGGAGATGAAGCGACTGAAATGGGAGGAACAACAGAAACGACAGAAGAAACTGAAGGGGGCGCGGAAACGGCTGACGAAGAAGTTGTAAGCGAAACCGCAAGTGAAGAAGTTACCACGGAGCCGCCTGTTGGAGGAGAAACTGCGGAAGTCACGAATCCACCTACGGCGGACGGGCAGGAAGAAACGACCGAAGAAGAGGATGCCGGAGAAACGGAAGAGGGGGCGGAAACCGCGGACAAAGCAGCAGCAGCCACTGATCCACTTGTAGTGGGCGGACAAGAGGAAACCGCAGATGAGGAAGTTACCGGAGTAGGTGATACAGGAGGGGGAGAAGGACCACCGGTTGACGGAGAGGAGGAAGCTGCTGATCCCGCTGAGCTAGACGGGCAAGAAACTCCCGTTGAAGAAGTTGGAGAAACTCCCGCCGTTAACGAATATCCACCGGTTGGAGAAGAAGATCC
>JAGLOS010000027.1 GCA_023137615.1 Minisyncoccota bacterium
ACCATCACCGAGATCGCACCAAAGGTAGTCTCCTCTCCCGAGATAGCAAGCAAGGATCTTACCGTAGAGGTCGGTCCTGACTGGGCTGAGTTTAGTTGGATCACCAACAAAAGCGCGAGTGGTTTGGTAAGTGTCGCACATGAAGATGACTATGACGGAAACTACACCAAGACCGAAGGTAATCCTGAAGAAATGGTAACTGATCATATGGTTCGTGTTGAAGGGTTAAAACCGCAAAGTGTGTATCACTACAGTGTTCAAAGCAAAGCACTCTTGGGAGACTGGGCAAAGAGTCCGGATGCTACTTTTATGACAACCTCCCTTCTTTCAGAACTCTCAGATCTTCAGTTTGAAAGTATCGACACCAATAGTGTTATCCTCAAGTGGAAGACCACACTCCCCACGCAAAGTACTATTGAAGTGACCGACACGGCAACAGGTAAAGTACTTGCTTATGAAGACAAGAGTTTATTGAAAGAACATGTGATGCAACTCGATAAACTGTCACTTTCAACCAGCTATGTATTGCAGGTGGTGTCGGAAGATGAAAGTGGTAATATTAATGCATCGTCTGTAATGCCGTTTACCACACAAGCATCTCTTGTACCTGCTGTGATCTCTCAAGTACGCACAACCACAGCTCTTATTCCGGGTAATATTCCACGCATTCAGACGATCGTCAGTTGGAAGACCGACAAACCAGCAACGTCTCGAGTGCTGTTCGAAGAAGGAGTCAGTGCATCATCTGAGCTTTCTTCCGGTACTCAACTTGATCCGTCCTTAACAGAAGATCACATTGTGATAACCACAGCATTCAAACCCGGTAGAGTATATCGCTTTAGAATCGAATCCATAGATGGGCTTGGTAATGTGTCATATTCGAAAGACTATACGATACTTACCCCTCGTCCCGAAGAGAATATACTTGACCTTATCTTGGATAACTTTGAACAGAGTTTTGGGTTCTTGAAGAAGGTTAATTTTTAGACCAGAACAGATAGCGCCTTATTCATAAAATATATCACGTGTTATAATTAAAATATCTAAAATTCATAGATTTCCGTATTTTGTATGACTAATTCAGAACCGCTTATAAAACTTGAAGATGTTTCTCTTGCCCATAATGTTGGTAAAGAAAATGAGGTCTGGGCACTAAAAAACATCAACGTAGAGATATATCCTCAGGAACATATCATTTTTTTTGGACCATCTGGATGCGGTAAATCGAGTCTTCTCAACACAATAGCGGGACTTGAGCGCCCAACAGAAGGATCCATCGTCGTAGACGGGGAAAACTTAAGCACTATTTCAAAAAAAAATCTTATCACTTTTCATCAAAAGTCTATCGGAATGATCTTCCAAGCATATTTTTTGATCCCACATCTTACTGCCCGAGACAATATTATCCTTCCTCAGCTGTTTGCAAAATGGTCTCGCAAAAAACGCAACGAACAAACAAAAAAACTTATGGATCGTTTTGGTATTACTGCTTTTCAAAAACGCCGTCCGGCAATGCTCTCCGGCGGACAGCAACAACGAGTGGCTATTGCGCGAGCTCTGGCAAATGACCCATTAGTTCTCCTTGCCGATGAACCAGCCGGCAATCTTGATTCAGATAACACCCATATTGTCCTTGATCTTCTTTCCCAATTCAAACAAGAAGACAAAAAAACTATTATCCACGTGACACACGACTCTCAACAACTTCATTATGCCAACCGTGTTTTCTACATGAAAGATGGAAAGATCACCAAGATCGTGATCAATCCAAAACCAGGAGTGGTTAGGAGAGAAGAAATAACGGAATTTGAATTACTTGAACAAGCACACCCGTATCTTAAAGAATCTGAAGTAACTTCAAAAATACTTCTCAACCGCATTATGTTCCCTGTCGGTTTGGAAACACAACAACGTATTGAACAAGCAATCAATAAATACCTCGAGAGAGAGATCGATGAAGAAGAACTGCTCTATCTGCTTGATCAAAAACCTATTGATCTCTACAAACAAACAGCCCAAGAACTAGCAAAAGACATCATCGGCTTCACACGACAACTCAGACAAGCAGGAGACACTAAGGGTACAGACATTAAGAAAACCGCGGAAGAAAAAGCAGCATCAATACGTGGCTATCTCCTCGATAATTATTCTGGTATCCTGTCTATAGAGCAAGTGTGGCGACTTGAAAATATTATTGCAAAACGTATTGACGACAAAATAACAGCGCACGGCATGCAAGACCTTCTTGATCTGCCATACAAAAGAGGCGGTGTGGGACTCAACAGAAGAACATCAATAAATTTCCGAAGAGATATCGAAGTAATTTTAGTAAAGAAAGGATAATATGAAAGTAACAGATCTGTTTTATATAAGTGTACAGAATATCAAAACGAAGAAATCCCGTTTCTTATTCACAATACTTGGTGTATCTATCGGTGTTGGTGCTGTTTTATTCTTAGTCTCTCTGGGGCTTGGACTTCAACGCAATCTGCATGATTCGATCACGACAACAGACTCTCTTCTTACTCTTGATATTGTGACACAAGAAGAAAATGTTATTACTCTTACTACGGATAGTCTTGACAAAATAGCAAAAATTCCCGGAGTTGAACTAGTAAGCCCTCAAGTAGTTCTTCCAAGCCAAGTATTTCTTCCTGAGAAACAACTCACCTCAGAATCTACATTCAACATAATTGATAAAGACTTCTTTCGCTTAAGCGGTATGCTGCCGAAAATAGAAGGAAATACCTCCGAAACCAACGGACCAAATATAATAGTAAACTCTTCCGTCGCAGAGATATTTAATCTAACACCGGAAGAAATTTTAGGTCAGCAAATATCTTTCGTGGTCTATCTACCCAAAATACTGGAAAATGACAATGAAGAAATTGTATCTTATTCCATAGATCAAACTTTCACTATTGCGGGGATAATACCCGAAGCCCCAGGGTCTCCGAGTCAGGTATACATTGATATCGCACACTTACCCGATCTTCCCATACTGGAGTATCAATTTGCAAAAGTAAAAGTGCAGAACAATGAAAAAATGGAAATTGTGCGAGAACAACTTATTGAACAGGGTTTTCTGGTCTCATCTCTCTCTGACACGATCGCGCAAGCCGATAAAATATTTAGTATCATCCAAGTGATACTTGGTATTTTCGGTATAGTAGCACTCTTTGTTGCTGCCATCGGTTTGGTAAATACCATGACAATTTCGCTTCTTGAAAGAACACAAGAGATCGGTATTATGCGTGCGATCGGAGCCCCACCGGAGGATATTCGTCGGCTTTTTCTTGGTGAATCGTTTTTAACCGGTTTCCTTGGTGGTATCGGCGGCATTTTCATTGGTGTTGGAGCCGGAGAGTCCTTTAATCTGTTGCTAAACATTATCGCAAAAACACTCGAGGGTGACGCTCTTGATCTGTTCTATTACAGTCCCCGATTTATGGTCTTTATTATTATTCTCTCAAGTATCGTAGGACTTTTTGCCGGTATGTGGCCGGCACATCGTGCGGCAAAACTCGATCCTATTGTTGCTCTTCGTTACAAATAATCTAAGAGCCATACCTTCTTGTTGCTATATACTAATTCGTGTATAATTTTATAGTATTGTTAAACAAATATACAATTATTCATTTTAATAAGTAACAAAATACATCATGTCATCTATCCAAAAATATACCAGGGATCGGGAAGATTCCAATATTGGCAAAATAACAATTGCTCAAGATTCGTGCATCGGATGCGGAGCGTGTGCCAGTGTGTCTGATTCAACTTATGAACTCAATGATGACGGCAAATCAATGGTCGCCGACCCAAATGCAACCAATGATGAAACGCTCATCGCCTCCGCCGAGTCCTGCGCCACTCAAGCAATTTCCCTTTTCGACAAACAAGGCAACCAAATTTTCCCAAAGTAAACCAAAAAAAGAGCTCCTAAAAAGAAGCTCTTTTTTTGGTGTTTCTACAATTTATACTTTGTTTATCTGTTTATACCAAATAGATAAAAGATAAACTGCCGTAAGCGCAAATATTGCCGAAAATAACGGAAGCCAACTTTTTAAAAAGTCCGCAAAGTATACACCAATGATAATACCTATAGATACCATAGACAATTTAAAAATACCAACTTGCCAAAACTTTAAAGTGATAGGTTTAAAAAATTTCATCATATATTTAAAAGTTACTGATTAAAACTACTTTCAGTATAGCAACATTCTATTATTAGTACAGCAAAAATTCCAAGGACGATCCTTGGAATTGAAACTTTCAACCATTCACATGATTTATCATGTGAATAAATTATCCAAGCTATTTGTACGCAAAAAAAACGCCCGCTTCCGCGGGCGTTTTTTCAAATTAAACTACAATTTTTTGGATTAATCCGTGACTGACCCCATTAACCCTAATTATTCTACAAAATTTTTGTTTAAATTCTATTTCATCAACCTCGCATCCACAACATACGCGTCGTCAGCATTGACTATAACCGGATTTAGATCGAGTTCTTGAATCTCCGGATGTTCCACACTCAGGCGAGCGACGGAAGTTATTATGTGTACAAGAGCGTCAAAATTGACTGGTTGCTCTCCGCGCAGACCGTTTAATATTGAAAATCCTTTGATGTCCTCTATCATCTCTCGCACAACATTCTCATCGATCGGTAAAACTCGCATCGTAACATCTTTGAACACCTCAACAAAAATCCCACCGAGTCCGAATATAATAACAGGACCAAACACATGGTCACGCTTCATGCCGACGATAACCTCCTTGCCTTGTATCATTGGCTGCGCTAATATCCCTTCTATTTTCGCTTTTGGATCACTCTCTTGAGAGAACCACATAATATCATCCCACGCTTTTTCAAGCGCCTCCTTGCCGGAAATGTTCAATGCAATACCATGAGCTTCGGACTTGTGAACAATATCCTCTGAGACAACTTTTAGCGCAAGAGGAATATTATTCTGCGTCTCGGCATATGAAATAAGCTCTTCCTTTGAACACAGAAGACCTCCAACAAGCTCTATATCATAATCTTTCAGTAAGCTCCTTGTTTCTTCCAAACTCATCATGGAAAAAGTAGGGTTGTCATCATGAGATATGTTTTCCTGTCGCACCATCTTTTTTTTATGACACAAAGCATCAAGTGCCTGAACAGCGTCTTGCGGTTGGTCAAAATAAACCATCCCATGTTTTATAAACACATCAAACCCACTTTTTACCATCTCACCTCCAATAAATATCGGGATCACCAATTTTTTCTTATTTATTTCAACCAAAACTTCCGCGGTTTTTTCCGGCTCGGTCATCATTTGCGGAGTCAAAAGAACGAGGAGAGCATCAATATCATCAACTTCGGCAAGAATATCGAGAGCTTCTTTATATCGAAAGCTTGATGCATCTCCTAAAACATCAACAGGATTACGCGTTGATGCCATCGACGGAAGAACCTCTTTGAGAGAATCTCGTGTTTGATGTGACAACTCTGCAAGTGAAAGCGAATTCGAGAACTCTATCAGATCTGAGATCACCACTGAAGGACCTCCGGCATTTGTAACAACCGCGACATTGGTATACGATTTTAAAATACCTGCTGAAAACATCTTTGCGAGATTGAAGAATTCTCGGAGAGTATTTACCATGATAACATTATGCTGATGACAAACCGCTTCAAAGACATCGGAAGACGGAGTCAATGAACCCGTATGAGAAGCAACAGCATCGCCTCCTCTTTCGCTTCTACCGGCATTGAGCACAACCATCGGTTTTGTAACAGAAATATCGGAAACAATTTCAATAAATCTTTTTCCATCGCTTATTTGTTCAAGGTATAACAATACCGCTTCGGTGTTATCGTCCTCTTTCAGCATTTCCAAAAGATCTGTCTCAGTCAACATTGCCTCGTTACCCAAGCTCACAAATTTAGAAAAACCAATGTTTTCACTTTCCGCCCAATCAAGCATGGATGTTCCAAGAGCGCCTGACTGAGATAAAAAGGCAACGTTTCCTTTTTTGGGAGTATCTACCCCGAATGTTGCATTGAAATCCGTATATGCATCAATAAGCCCTAAACAGTTCGGACCTAAAATAGTCATATCATACTGCCGCGCGATCTCTGCAAGTTCTCTTTCACGAACAGCACCGTCTCCCCCCACTTCTTTAAAGCCGGCAGAAATGATAATAACGGAAGATATTTTTTTCTCTCCGCATTCTTTTAAAATATTCGGTACCACAGACGCAGGAACAGCAATAACAGCAAGATCGATCTGCTCTTTAATATGAAGTACGGAAGGATAACAGAGTACTCCCAATATCTCACTCTCTTTCGGATTGACAGCAAAGACCCTTCTGTCTTTGCTTTGAAGTATGTTATAGATCAAAGCATGCCCCACCTTGCCGACACTGTTTGAAGCACCTATAACCGCTATTGATCGTGGGTTAAAAAATTTCTCAAAATCCATATATCCTTTCTTTCTACTGAAGAAGCTGCTCTTCAAAAGTTGGTCCTTTAACTTTGTAAAATACCCCAAGAGGTATCTTATCTCCCCTTTCTTGTACTTTTTTCATTGCAGCAGCAAGATCATCGGTAGGATGTGATCCATCAAGCTGATATAGTTTGTCCTTATAATCTTCACGCGTATCAAAAAGCGTCACGCACGGTTGAACAATATCTACAAAAGAAAATCCTTTGTGCCGAGCCGCTTCTTGCATGATCTTTTTTGTATTTTCAATATCCAAAGCATCTGTGCGCGCCACAAAAGTAGCTCCCAGACTCAACACCGTAAGAAGAGGATTCATGGGTTCTTCAATGCTTCCGGACGGAGTTGATCTGCCTTTAAAACCTTTTGGACTTGTCGGTGTTGCCTGCCCCGTTGTCAGCGCAAAAAGCTGGTTGTCGTGAACAAACAAATTAATATCAGAATTTCTCCGAGCGGCATGAACAAGATGCGCTACCCCTTCGTCATATGTGGAACCATCTCCGGTAAAACCAAAGACCATAAGATCGGGGTTCGCCGCTTTCACACCCGTCATGGTCGGAAGCTCACGACCATGAAGCGAAGTAAACGTATTCATATTGAGATAATCGGTTATTTTTGAGCCACAGCCAATACCAGAGATTGTCGCAATATTATGCTTTTCCACCTCTCCACCTTCGATCATTTCAGTGACCGCTTTTTGGAACGCGGCAAGTATCGCAAAGTTTGTACAACCCGGACACCATGTTTTTTTTGCTTTTGTCGATAAGTTTAAACTCATATATCTCTATTTATTTAATAACTCGTTTAGCTTTGAAGCAAGGTCTATCGGATCAAACGCTCTGGCATCATATTGAAGCACCCTGTCTGTGATCTCAATGCCTGTATTTTTTCTGATAAGTTGCGCCATTTGCGCGTCATGATTTCCTTCAACGTCTATGATAACTTCGGCATCTCTCAGATGTTTTGTTACAACATCCACATTCATCGGCTGTGCCCATACTATTTGCATTAACTTTACCGGCTTGTCGAGATACTTTGCCGCTTCGAGTACAGCGCCTTTTGTAGAACCCCAAAAAACAATGACTTTCTTGCTTTCAAGGTCTCCATACATTTTTATTGTTTCAAGTTCGGAAAATTCTTTTTTGATCTCATTTACTTTCAAGAAACGTTTGTCCTGCATTCGCACGGTCATATCAGCGTCCTCGATCGCAATGCCCTTTTCGTCATGCTCGTAACTTGAAACTTTAACCGCAGTATTTGGAGCTCCGGGATATGCCATTGGGGAAATACCGTCTTCGGTAAACTGATACCGCCCGTAATTTTCATCAGTGTTCTCTGCTCTTTTCTCCGGCAACATTCCAACCGCTTCCGTATCAAGGCGACCGCTCATGACGCTCTCCGCTATATGCTTGTCTGTAAGGGACACAACTGGAATTTGATATTTCCAAGCAAGATTAAGACCGTGAGCTCCCGCGAGATACGCTTCTTCCGCATCACCCGGCAAAATAACAATTTTTGTAAATTCACCATGACCCGCAAAAACAGTAAAGAGTAGATCCGCCTGGCTGGTGTAGGTAGGGACGCCGCTTGCCGGCGCCTGCCTCATCACCACAGCAACAAGCAAAGGAATCTCCCCTATTCCCGCAAAACTAAAAGGTTCATGCATCAGAGCAAACCCTCCTCCGGCAGTTCCTATTGCGGAGCGTTTACCGGCATAGGCAACACCCAACGCCATATTTATAACAGAAAGCTCACTCTCCGGATGGATAACTTTTACTCCAAGTTCTTTTTGGCGTGCCGCCAAGTAGTGAAGTATCGGAGTTGATGGTGTCATGGGATAAGAGATGAAAAAATCAAGACCCGCTTTGACCATGCCGAGACTGAAAGTATCGCTTGCGTTCAATGTATCTTTAACATCCGGCATTGGCTCAAAGTTTCGTTCATGTTTAATGCCTTTTTCTTTTACATATTCGTATCCAAGGCGCGCAAGCTCAACATTGATATCTTCCTTTTTGTTTTTAAATACTACTCGAAGCATCTCCTCCAACTTTTCAAGCGAGAGATCAAGTATAAAACAAAGTGCGCCAAGCGCGACAGAACTGCGCGCTATCGGTGGCGCTCCTGATTCTTTTGCATACTTGCTCATCGGAATCTCGATAGCCCTATCACCAAAAGCTTGTTTTTCTTCTTCGGTAAATTTATCCGCTAAAATAAGAGCTCCTTCCCGAAGCTCCTCAAGGTGAATTTGAATTGTCTCTTCATTAAAAGCAATGAGGACATCTATTTGCGAATAATCATTGAAAACTTTTTCGTTTGAGAATGTCATTCTCGAAAAATTATGCCCTCCGCGGATGAGAGAAGGATAATCAACAGAAGCAAATGCCTCATAGCCGCTTTCTATAATAAACTTAACCAGATTGGAACCTATCGCGCGCACACCATCCCCCGCGGCGCCTCCACTCATAATCGTCAAGACATTATCGTGTGGTTGTTGTTTCATATATAAATCAATTGGTACTAGTATTAATCTTATACTTACAAATTATATCATTTTTTGTATCGAAAACCGAGGTGACTATTCAACAGGTCTCTCCCGATGAATTTTCTGTGTAAAACCTTTTCACATTGACCCCTCATACACTTGCACTAGATTAAAGGGGTCAGACACCTTTGTTTTATTTGAAACGTGGTATAATTTTTAGTTCTCCAAAGGAACGACCTTTTTCCGCTACAGAAACCTTTTCTTACCATACTCTCCTCCCCCGCAAATGAGTAGTCCCCCTTTAATATTGATATATCAAACATCTACGTAGATATCTACGTAGATGTTGAAACTCTAAACAAGCCGGCATTGATCTCAAAAAGACTTTTCTGTGAAATATCAAGGACGGTCCTCGGCATTGACTTGATGTTGGTGTGTCAAAAAGAAAATTTATGATAGGATAATGTGTATATGATATCGCACGAAGAAATACCGCAATTAGAAGAAACTCCTCAGAATCCTGAAAAGCATGGTCAAAATGAGCTCGAAACCAACGAATTGGATCAGAAAGAGTATGTTTTTGCAGAGCAAGAAAAACCGCTTCGGCGTTTTGAAAAAGAGATAGAGAAAGATCCGTCACCGGAAAATACACTCAGAAAAATGAAAGATTGTTTTAATCAGACGGAGGGAGCGGTAAAAAGGATGTTTGATGAGGTTGTTCTGAATGCGGGAAAATATGAACGTGTAAATGATATACAAAACCTGGCATACAGATCTTCGCTCGGATGCACAGCATTGAAAGATGAGCTTATTAGCAAAATACCTGAAGGTATAAGTGTACGGGAAAGAGAGGATCTTATAGAAGAAATGGAAGAAACAAGTGTCTACTATAAAGGACGTGCACTCCTTTCCTTTGTATCTCAACGAGAAGAGATAGATAAGAAAAAACATTCTGACCCCGCCACTCGCAATACCGAGAGAGCAGCATTACAACAAACACTTGCTCAATACTACTTGGAACATGCGGATATTATGGAAAAAGTTAATCCGCGTCTTGATGTATATGCTGTCGGTAGTGTATTTAATTCCATGGACGATTATGGCGCGTTTCGATATGGGGTGATCAACTTGGCAAATGCCTGTTTACACCTTGAATCACAGGGATTTGAAACATTTTTTCCACCCGCAAAACTAGATGCAAAACAGCAGATCGATCTTGTTGGCGTTAAGAAGTCAGCAATGGAAGAATACGGGGATGAGATCAGAGAGCTTCTTAGAAGAGGATATTCAACAAAAGACCTTTCCGAACTGGACCCTGAATTGGCTGCGAGTATATGTGTGGTGCAGGTAAAGTCACGAGGTAATTTAGAGAGAACATACTCAAAAGTTGAAGATGCAAATGGTGAGTTGCCTAAAATATTGAAATCTATGTCTTTGGACAAATCAGATTTTGATGGGGTAAATAATACTATTATGTCAGAAACCGTTATACAAATGAATGAGCTTGAGGGTGTGACAAAAAATAAGTCGAGAGCTGCTGTATGTATTTGTCCCCCTGTAGAAAAGCAAGGATACTCCTCTGACGGATATTCATCTTCTAGTATGAGTGGAAATTTTAGGTCGCCAGTAGATAAGTTTAAGAAAGATACACGAGAAATGATGGCATTTATGGGACAAGTGTTAAATGTTGCAAGTGCGTATATTTATGTTGAAGAAATGGATAAACCACAACAACAAGCAAAAAGCAGTTTTTATGCTTAATGGTCTAATGTAAAAATAATTATGGAAAACAAAAAGACAAAAAAAAGGTACCTCGGAGATATATCGTGCGAATATGCAAGAGAGCTCATCGAGAAGAGAAAAACACAAGAGCTCGAACCTCAAGAAAGAAATACTCTCTTTGCACATTCAAGTGTGTGTAAAGAATGTCGGGAAATAGACCTCAAAGAACTCGACAAGCTGATCGGCGATGTAAGTTTGGAAGACTTAAAAAAGAAGGAAAAATAACAGTAAAATATTAGAGTCAAGTGTGTCAGCTCCCCCGGGGTGCTAAAACATCTACGTAGATATCTACGTAGATGTTTTAGCACTATAGGAACCGCACACAAAGAATATATGTGTAGTGTGATTTTCTTTAAATTGATGAGCGTCTTAAATATTTAAATGATCTGCTATGCAGTCTGTCCGGCAGCAACCAAAACAAAAAT
>JAGLOS010000028.1 GCA_023137615.1 Minisyncoccota bacterium
CCTTCGAGAAATCGCGCCATTCCGGCGTCAAACTGTGCTTCAAAACACATTCGGATAGCATCGCCCGCTTCCGGTGTTGGAGGTTCACCCGCATGTATGTTGTCGATGTTGACTTGCCCGACTTTTCCATCAATACACACAAGAGTTTCAGGTGACGCTTCTGCAAGTGTTTCCTCGAGCTTGCCTTGCATTTCACCGACAAATCCGGCAAAACAACCCTCCATGACTTTTCCCATCTCCGGGTTTGGAAGTATTGTTCCTTGTGCGATCTCTTGCATCACCTCTTCTCCGAATTTTTCTTGCAAACACGCTCGCACTTGTTCCGGCGCCTGATCGAGCCCCGAACGAAGTCGTCCTATACCCTCTTCGATCCGAGCCAACTCTTCCGGTGGAACAAGGTTGTACTCTTCTGCAAAATCAAAACATTCTCGCTGATTCTCCGGCTCATTACAATATGTTGAACACTCCGCCTCGCTACTACAACCACCCGGTCCCTTTCCTCCCGTCTTTCGCGCCATCTCCGCTTCTTCGACACTCATAAACCCGGCTTTTTCAGCAAAATCAACACATTCACCGAAATTTGAATCATTTGCACAATAGTTCTCACATCCCGACTTTGTCGTACACTGCCCCGGGGTTTCTCCTTTTTCGATATATGGCAGCATTCGTCGCGCCTCCCCAATCTCTTCTGAGCTCATCATTCCCGCCGCTTCCGCAAATGTCAAACACTCTCCCATATGTGTCGCATCTTCGCAATACATCTTACATTCCTGCGGATCCCGACATCCACCCGGAAGCTCCGCCCCTTGCTGTAAAGCCGTCATTATCTTTTTTGCTTCGGCAAGCTCCGTGCCGGTAAGCAACCCGTGCTTCTCCGCAAATGCAACACACTGACCGATATTGTTCAGATCCTCGCAATGCGCCTCACAGCTTGCAACAGAGTCACATCCGCCCGGACCGCCCTGTTTTACGATCTCAGGATACTTTCGTGCCATCTCTGCGTCTTCTTTGGAAATAAGTTCATGTTTTTCAGCAAAATCAGTACACTCGCCAATATGATCTGCCTCTTCACAATACGCAAAACACGATTCTCTGTTCTCACAGTTGCCCAATTCCGCTATGGGAAATGTTACTTCTTCGATAGACGCAAATACATTGAGTGTAAATGCTCCAACACCGATAAGTGCTGTAAAAATAAAAGAAATAATACTTATTTTTTTATACATAATTCAAATAAAGACTACTGATAATTATTCAAAAGGATTCACATACACGTCTTCCAAAATATTTGTATTTGTTTCTTCGAATGGATTATTCTGCGGCAATGTTTCTGCCGGGTTGTTGTTCTCCGGGGACACTTCCTCATAAAGAGTCGCACCAAGTGAATCTTCGGCAACAAGCCCACTGACAACCTCTGTTGTTATTTCTTCCTCTACCAGAGTCTCATCTTGCGGCACAATATTCTCTTGCGCATCGTTTCTTATAAGCAAAAAGACGCCGACTCCGACAACAAGAAGAAGCGCGACGATCACACCCGCAATGAGTGCATTTGGTTTCTTCGACCTGTTTTGTTCCAACATAAATTCTCCATCCATAGATATATAATTAACGAAACGAATAATATATTTTTATTATACCCTGTGCGGCATTGAGGACAAAGTGAATATATATTCCAACTAAATATATTTTCATATAATGAATCACCGCGCGCGGTAACTTGTTACTATTCGTCGTCATTACGAACGAAGTAAGAAAGGCCTTCAACGTCATTGCGAGCCGTAGGCGAAGCAATCCAGGGTATATTGGTTATAACTTTGGATTGCTTCGCCTACGGCTCGCAATGACGTTGATAATGAATAAAACAAAATCCCGCCTAACCGGGATTTTGTTTGAAAGTTTTACTACTCTTTACTAATAATTATCTTTGTCCTACTCTTTGCATGCCAATACCATTGTCACGACCACCTTTTTGACCCATATTTCCTTCATATCCACCACTTCCCTGTCCATATCCATTTCCTTGTCGCATTGGAAACCCTAAGTCTTCCATAATCGCTCGAGCACCTTTTGTGTCACCTGCTTCTCGCAACTCATGTGCTGCCCCAATACTTAAAAATGTTTCCTCGCTCATTTCAGAGATCGCTGAGTTATCTGATTGTACTGCCACGAAAGCTTCATAATCATTGTTTTCAATCACTTCTCGTCCAGCGACTCTGGCATCATGTCGCCCTTGCGTTTGTATCATGCGCTCTGCCCGATAATCTTCGTTTCTCACTCCTTGATCTTGTGTTCCAAATCCTTTACCAAGATCATTGTCAGTCAAAAGAGCTCTCGCTTCTTCATCATTGCCGTCCATTCGAAGTTCACGTGCTTCTTCAAAAATAGCTTTTTGCCCGTCTGTAATATCTGCCCTAAAATTTCCACCTCCAAACGCTGATGCACTGGCTACAGCTCCAAGTCCCAGAACGATCGCACCTGCGCCTATTATTGTTTTTGTAAGTAATGTTGTATTCGTCATATTTATTATTTTTATATTACGTTTTTAATAATTAAGCTAGTCGGCCTGACTCTCTTGTGATGAAGACGCCACTTCATCACACTCTATACTACGCAGATCAAAAAGATTTCTTTCACCGTATCCTCCCTGTCGCAAACCTTCTTTCAATACATCACCGCCTCGCATCAGGACTTTATCTATGAATTCATCTGGATTTCGAGATCCGGGCACATCATTTTCAAAAAACTCACTCTCCCATCTTCTTCTGCCTTGTTCAATCATTTCTTTATGCCTTGCTTTGCGCATTGGAGCATGTTCACCAAAAATATTCCACGGTCTAACAGCACACGCTTCAAAAGTCGATGTACTTATCACATTTCCAACGACAGCAACTTCTTGCGCCAAAGAAAGAATTATCACATCAACGGGCTTCAATTTATCCATAGTAATATTCCATGTACCTCCTGCGAAATCCTGAAGTAACACATCTTTCGTGCTTGTGCCCAACACAATACCGGCCAATAAGCCGTTTTCAGGTTGTGTCCACATTTCTTCACGCCTTTCTTCTATAGCTTGATAAGAAGGAACAAAACGACCCGCATATACATCGATCAAATGTCCAAATCCAAAGACATAAAGCACGCTACCCAGTATCATACTCACAAAAATATTTCCCAACACAATTATTGCAAGTGAATACTTATATCCTCGTTTTGTATGTTTTATTTGATAAATGGCAATAAGTACAAACAACACAAGAAACCCGATCCACAAAAACGGCATTACTTTAAAAACATGTATCAGAAAACTGTCACTCAATCTACGATACAAAAACCAGTCAGCATTGCGTATTGCAAAAATTATACTTGAAGTTGCAACACTTCCCACAACTACAGCCAAAATTCCCGTAAACCAAATACTGTAATTTTTCAACAGAAATTCCCACCTTGGTTTCGGTTTGATCGACTCTCTCTCTATTTTCTCCATAATGGAGTCTGCTATATCTTTTCTATCTTTCATAATCGTATTGTGAATACCCCTGTCTAATAAATTCTTTTTTAAGCTGTTTTTTAGCTCGATTGATGAGCGTGGCAACAGATCCGGGTGGTTTTTGTAAAATATCAGATATTTCCTGATACTCTTTTTCTTCAAAAAAACGCAATACCAATACATCTTTATATTTTTGTGAGATACTCTCCATAGCTTCCAGTAAATGCTTTCTTAAATATTGCACGTCTACTTCTTTTTCAACATCCGTTTCTCCGACAATATTGATAAGCACTTCGTCCGGAGCATCTATCATATGACCTTCCGGTCGCGCTTCTCTTTTTCTATGAATACTTATTGCGGTATTGTACGCAATACGATAGATCCACGATGAAAACGTCAGATCAGTATCAAAACCATGCAGATTGGTATACACTTTGATAAAAATTTCCTGTAAAACATCATCAATATCTTCTTCCGAGAGATTTGTGATACGTCGAATGTATCGCTTGAGTTTCTTCTCATATCGAAAAACAATACATGAAAAATACGCTTTATTTTCAAAAACAAGCTCCACCAATTCTTCGTCTGTCATTTTTTCACAATTCATCGGGATCTTTCTGAATATCTATTTGTATTACGCATTGTATACAAATTTCTTTCACAACACTATCGAATATGATCAAAACCATTTTCAGTATACAATAGACAATACCTAAAAACCTAAAAACAAAAACAACCCCGCATATGCGGGGTTGTTTTTGTTTTTAGACTATTTTTTAAAACAGTCACGACAGACAAGTCCGTCGAGACGGGTCGGGTCCGGGTCAAAAGGAAGTTTCGTGATCTGTCCACCGCAACGCGAACAGGTCCAGTTACCCTCGAACATTGGACGGTCTTTTTGTGTCTGCTCTCGTTTTGAACGATGACAGTCAATACATAGAAGCTCTCCTTCTCGAGCCGGATCCGGCTGAAATGGGAGTTTGGTGATTGCAGCACCACATCCTGAACATTTCCAATTTCCTTCAAACATTTGATTGTTTTGTTGTGTATCCATCAATTTTACTTTTTAGAGAATTAATATTTCCGACCTTTAAATGACTTCACGCAAAATGATGTTTACACATTTAACCAACGAAACACTTTTTACGATTCACCTTCTCGAGAAATTATACCACACCATCTCTATCTTCTATCCACATGGTATTATATACATATGGTGTCACGGATACATGGACTGATACTACAGATGTGGTTTTTGATTACCGCGCCTTTTCAACGAGACCTCATAACCGACACCGCACGATCAATATACCAGATCGATTTTGCCTCTTTAAAAAAACAAGGGGTTTCTCTTGTAATTTTTGATCTCGACGACACCCTTGCTCACTGGCGCGCGAGTATATCTCAGGAAGTTATGTCATTTCTCAATTCATTACATAATGACATCGGCATGTCTATAGCGATACTTACAAATTCGACAATGGCTCGCGGCAAAAAGATCAAAAAAACACTTGATCTTGACCATGTTGTGATCATGCAAACTCCAACAAAACCTCTCACGGGCGGGTACATAAAGATCCTTTTGCATTACAATACTCCGGCGGATAAAACAGCAATGATAGGAGACAGACTGGCAACCGACATGTGGGGTGCGAAGCGCGCCGGTATCAAAACACGAATATTGGTAGAACCTTGCTCAAATCACATGCAAAACTATTCTTCGTTCTTTGTGCAGAAACTTATTCGAGCACTTGAAAGAACATTATACGGAAACCTCTTTTTTGCAGTAAGAAACAATAAAAAGAAGAGCGAACAAAACAGCAAGAACGAAGATCGCAATACTCTAAAACGATAAAACCCGGAGTGAGAATGCATGTGTTTTTGTTATCACACAATCTCTTTCACTGTTACTGTGGAAAAGAAAAGCAACACCGGACCAGCGAACCTGTTACAATTAAGCAATGGAAAATAATCCACTGCATGTTGCGTATTTCTCAATGGAGATGGCGTTCGATGACCGATTTAAGAATTATGCCGGCGGATTGGGTGTGCTCGCGGCAGATACGGCGTACTCACTTGCAGACCTTGGTATCAACGCTGCGTGTGTCACTCTTTGGTACCATCAAAACGATGAAAAAGAAAAAACTCTTGACCCGAGTCTGTACATGAAAAAACGCGAGGAGACTATTGAGGTGCAGATAGAAGGTCGAAAAGTTAAGGTGGTAATATGGCAAATGGACATTGTCGGAAAAGGCGGATTCGTTGTGCCAGTCTTTTTTCTAAGTGCTTATACGCCGGAAAATACAAAATGGGATCGTGATCTTACCAAATACCTTTATGCATCAGACCGTTATACCCGTCTGGGACAAGAAGCCGTCCTTGGTATCGGCGGATACAGAGCCCTGAAAAAAATGGGGTACAGTACGATCGATTATTACCACATGAATGAAGGACACACCGCGCTTATCGGTCTTGAGCGTCTTCGTGCAAATGGAAACGTTGAGGAGGTAGTGCGAAATAAGTCAACCTTCACCACACACACCCCCGTTCCCGCGGGACATGATTATTTTGACTATCCATTGGCACAAGAAACTCTCGGCGATATTCTTCCACCAAATATCAAAGATATTGCAACTCATGACAAGCTTGGTATGACACAGCTCGCTATGAATTTAAGTGTGCGCACAAATAGTGTGGCAAAAAGGCACAGAGAAGTAACTCAAGAGATGTTCCCGGGACGCGAGATCGAAAATGTTACCAATGGAATGTATCATCCGCGATGGGTCGGCAATCCCATGAAAGAACTATTCGATACACACTTGGAGAACTGGGAACAAGATCCTTCTGTGTTTGAACATTCTTTTAACATACCCAATGAAGATATTTTTCACACACACATGGCGCAAAAAAAAGAGCTTATCGACTGGATAAACGGCCAACCGCAATGTTTCTCTATGGAAGATCTGACAAATGACGATTATTTTAACGAGGACACACTCACGATCGGCTTTGCACGACGGTTCGTTCCATACAAACGCCCGAGCCTCATTTTCAAAAATTTAGACAAACTCCGCGAGGTTGGGTACAAAAAACTACAGATCGTCTTTGCGGGGCGGTGTCATCCCGATGATATGTTTTGTAACAAACTCCGCGACAGCATTGCTCATTTTGGACGTGAGTTGCGTGGACAGATACGTGTCGCTGTTATCCCGGAATACAATCTCGATGTCGCAAAACGTCTTGTCACCGGCTGTGACGTGTGGCTCAACAACCCGATCCCGCCACGCGAAGCAAGCGGCACAAGTGGAATGAAAGCAGCACTTAACGGCGGACTGAACCTTTCTGTTTTAGACGGTTGGTGGATAGAAGGGTTTGAACAAAGACCTATGTCCGGTTGGGGTTTTGGCGGAAGTACTCATGAAAATGATTTTGGTGTGCGAGACGAATATGACGCAAACGAGCTTCTGGACAATCTTGCAGGAGTGATCCACACTTATTACGAAAACAAAGATGAGTGGATTGAGCGTATGAAGCATGCAATCGCACTGACCTCATATTTCAACACACATCGCATGGTACAAGAATATAACAAAATGATCTGGAAGTGATCTTGCATATTTATAACCACATTTCCGGAATAAATACCAACATAGGTAGTCACATTTTCGCGAAAAGATAAAACGTTTCACCTTTTTAAAAATAACTCTTTAGGGTGTCAGACATACATAATTTTTTCTATTTGGGATTTCAACCCTCAAGTTGTTTTTTGTTGTGGTTGAGCCATATTTTTAACCTCCTTGTTTCAAAACAGCAAAAAAGGGGTTGACATTTTTGTAAAATATGTTAATGTCTTGCGCAAGTGCAAATATCGTTGTGTAATGTACAGCATCATAATTTGATGTTTTTAATTTTTAAAAACACGACCCAAAATACACTATCATGAAACATTCAATTGGGAGCATTATCTTTATAAGTCTCCTTATACCAAATCTCGTACTTTCCGTTCAACCGGAAAAACTTGTGGAGATCACGATCATTTCGGAAGAAATTGTCTCTTCCCCGCAAGAATCTGAAGAAATACTCTGGCTTGCCCGTGTTATTTATTCAGAAACAAAAAATGAGGATGAAATGCGTCTTATTGCATGGGTCGTCCGAAACCGTGTAGAAAATGATTATTGGGGTGATACAACCTATAGATCGGTTGTAACACGAAAAAACCAGTTTTCCGGTCTCAACAGTTACGACTCACAGTATGAACATAACATCTCACTCACCTATGAAGATAAGTATAAGGTTTGGAGAAAAGCTCTTGTCGTTGCCACGGAGATATACCACGCAAATGAAAATGTACGACCGTTTGATAAAAATGTACAGCATTTTTATTCACCGCACGTTGTCGCAACCCCGGATTGGGCAAATGAAGACAAGCATGCTTTCAGCACACACAGTAATACTTTCGCCTTCTATAAAGGAGTAAAGTAAAAAAACGGAGGTCCAATGCTGGACAACAAAAAGGAGCGCATTGCGCTCCTTTTTGTTTTAAGAACCTTCAAAAATTTCAAGTCTCGCTTCTTCGTGGTACTTTTTTTATACAGAATGTAAATATGTTACTATATATGCCATGCTAGAATATATAATTCTTGGAGCAGTACAAGGTATCGTCGAATGGCTGCCGGTGAGTTCCGAAGGTGTCATCGCCCTTATAAAAGTTAATTTCTTCCCATCAGACACGGGTTTATTCGATATTGTAAAAGAAGCTCTCTTTTTGCATCTGGGAACCGCGCTTGCCGCTATTGTGTATTTTCGTCATTATATCCGTACGCTCATTAAAGACTTTCTCCATTATGACAACGTTCCGCTCGCGCAGAAAAACACTATTCAATTTCTTATTATATCAACGGTCATAAGCGGCTTGTTGGGTCTTGTATTGCTAAACTTTATCCCCGACACCACACTCACAGAAAACACGGCAAAGATCCTGACAGCAGGTATAGGTATAATGCTTTTGATAACTGCCGGAATACAACTCTATGATAAAAACAAGACCGGTACAAAGACAGGTGTCGATATATGCTTACGAGACAGTACAACACTTGGTATTGCACAAGGATTTGCAGCAGTACCGGGACTCTCACGTTCGGGTCTTACTGTCGCATCACTACTTCTTTTAGGATATACTAAAAAAGAGAGTTTGCGCCTGTCATTTTTAATGAGCATACCAATCGTCCTTGCGGGTAACATACTACTAAATATCAACGAGATACACACTATCACATTACCTTCACTGGTGGGACTCGCCTTTTCGTTTATTTTTGGTATTATTACCATCGACGTGCTCTTAAAGCTAGCAAAACGAATGAATTTTGGATACTTTGTACTCTTTTTTGCTATTCTGACTCTTGCCGCCGCATTTATTTGATAAAACAATATAAATTATTATGCCAATAAAAGCAATGTTGAACAATACTGTTGTCGCAGAAACCGATAATTATAAAATATTTGAGGGTAACTACTATTTCCCACCGGAATCAGTCCAAGGTAAACACTTGCAAAAAAACGGAAATCAATATGTCAGCAGATGGAAAGGGACCGCGGACTATTATGATGTAGTGGTCGGAAACGAAGCAAGTAAGGATGCTGCTTGGGTATATGCAGATCCGGACAAAGAAGTAGAAGGTATTAAAGGATATTTTTCTTTTCGGAAGGACGTTGAGATAATAAAAGTAAATGACAAAAAATAATTCTTTCGAGAAAGATATTTCATGGCTCCTTGATGAAAAATATGCGGGCAAAAAAAGTATTTCTTTTTATTGGGATATATTTAAATTAAAACAGGGTGTACCTTTGGCATATGTTATTAACAATATCCCTTTTCTCGGTTGTACAATAGATCTTTCTTATAAACCCCTTATCCCTCGTAGCGAAACAGAATTTTGGGTTGAGAATGCCATACAAGAGATCCGAAAGAAACACACTTTAAACGAGAGTATACGTATATTGGATATATATTCGGGTTCCGGATGCATTGGAATTGCTCTTTTAAAAAACCTGCCACAAACGCTTGTTTCTTTTGGAGAAAAATATGATATATTTCTGACCCAGATACAAAAAAATTTAACGCTCAATTCAATAACAAAAGACCGGACAGACATCATACAGACAGAAGATCTCGATAGTATTTCTCATATTCAATTTGACTATATTTTTGCAAACCCACCATACATCGCAAAAAAAAGAGAAAAAAACGTCCAACGGTCAGTTCTCTCTCATGAACCTCACAAAGCTCTTTTTGCAATTGATAATGGTTTTTTTCATATTAAAAAATTATTAAATGGGTCGTACGATCTTTTGAAAACCGACGGGATCATTTTCATAGAATTCGACACACCTCAAAAAAAAGAGTTGGAAACGTTTATTCCAACAGAATTGTATAGTTATGAATTTCAAAAAGATCAATTTGGGAAATGGCGTGTTCTTAAATTAACAAAAGTTTAATCAAAAAGAATTCTCCGCAGTTCTACTGCGTGGGTTAATGTATGAAGTGTAACAAAGTATAAGGGATCTCTCCTTACTTCGAGATGACAAAACGGATGTCACTTTGTCATCTCGACCTGCCTGCCGGCAGATTCATTTATTCACACTTTTAAAAGATCTTTCTGTGTATAATTCGGTATAATAGAGTCAATGCCTGAGTTGCTATCATTTTTCACTATTATTCTCGCGGGTTTATTTTTTTCCCATATCTTTAATCGACTTCACTTACCGTGGGTCGTCGCTCTTATCATTGCGGGTATTGTTATCGGACCCGCCGGGTTTAATGTATATCAACCAGATCCAACCTTTGAGCTTCTCGGTGAGATCGGTCTTATCTTTCTCATGTTCATGGCCGGATTGGAAACACGCTTTACCAGTTTTGACGAGATAAAACATGATGTTCTTCCAATATTTCTTCTCAATAGCATCATACCGTTTGTGACAGGTTTTAGTCTGAGTATGTATTTCGGTTTTGAACTTATAGAATCAATACT
>JAGLOS010000029.1 GCA_023137615.1 Minisyncoccota bacterium
ATCTCATAAAAACCATACTTTACCTTTTCTCCAAGATAAAACAAAAGAGTGAGGTCGTCGTGTTTTTCCGCCCATTTTTGACAGGCGCTTTGCCACGGGCAAAGTCCGCACATACTGCTGATAACGGGCTCTCTTTCGGCAGTGTTACCATCGGTCATCTTTTTGACCTCATCCAGCATATTTTGAAATGGCATACCACCGGGCGCAAGTATATATTTCACAAACTTCTTGTGTACATTAAATATATATCCTTCCGTTACTTTGGTTTTTAGAACTTCTTCCAAAAGCGCCGCATAGAAATTCATTTGTGCCATATACGCTTGGTTTGGACGATCTCCCCAATCAGTTTCCTCTATTCCTTTTCCGGATTTTATATCTACCGGTACATAGGTGTAGTCACCAAGTTCAGATCGTCCTTTTATCCGCATTATGATATCCGGACGTCCAACAAGAAGCGGAGTCTGTTCAAAAAGCGAGTCTTTTCCTTCGTGCAAGAGTATTCCTTGATAAATAAAATTAACACCGTTTTTCATGTGCAAAATAGTTTCCCGTGCGCCTTTTTTCAACGCTTCTTCATCTATTGAATCTCCTGTGGTTACCTCGACAAAAGTCTTGTCTTTTTGGGTTTTAAAGTATTCGACAGCATCTTCTTCATGAGCCCGACCGTTTTGCCAAAGGAGTTCAAGAAAATAATTTACCTTATCGCGACTGCCCGGGTCGGTGTTTTTGTCCATATACACGCGATATTTGCATTTGTTGTAATTATAAAGGTCGGTAGCTGTGATGTGTTTCATTGATACTATGATACCACAGCAAAAATATGTTACTATGAGAATAGCTTAGAGTTAACAGCTTGTGAAAATATAAATATATTCTTAAAAACTAATAACTACTAACTAAAAACTAACTTATGTTACAACAAAAAATCAAAGATGATATAAAAGTGGCGATGAAAGCCAGAGAAACAGAAAAATTGGAAGTTCTGCGCGGTATTTTGGCTGCATTTACGAATGAACTTATTGCGCAAAAACGCAAACCGGCAGACGAACTTTCTGATGAAGAAGCCGTTTTGGTAATACAAAAACTTGCGAAACAACGAAAAGACTCGATCGAGCAGTATCGTGCCGGCGGTCGTGAGGACCTTGCAGAAGCAGAAAAAAAAGAATTGAAATATATAAAAGCTTATTTACCCCAAATGATGGCACGAGACGAGATCAAAAAGCTCGCTCTTACGAAACAAACAGAGATGTCACTTACCGACCCAAGTAAAAAAGGAATGCTTATGGGCGCGCTTATGAAAGACCTTAAAGGCAAAGCCGAAGGCGGTGATGTTAAAGGAGTGGTGGATGAAATGTTTGAGTAGGAATTTTAACAA
Organism: Minisyncoccota bacterium; assembly: GCA_023137615.1. GTDB lineage: Bacteria > Patescibacteriota > Minisyncoccia > Phycocordibacterales > JAGLOS01 > JAGLOS01. Next base: position 1,376 of record JAGLOS010000029.1, read on the forward strand.
CAAAACCCCCACCATGTATATCATGTGAGGGGGTTTCAAGATTAAAACATTTCTAAATTATTCTGGTCATAGTCAATATTTTGACTGTTACCTCTTTGTCTTGAAGTAGTGACCTTTGGTTTTTTTCGCAGGTTTTTTTTACTTCGTTTAGATTAAGCTTTGTTTCTGGAACTACAAGTGAACTCATCCCAGCAATCGTTTTGTCTGGAACACCAAATTTATATTCGATTTCCCAGTATGATGTTTTTGGTTCCATATTATTTACGCCGGTCTTTCCCGGCTGTCTGTTACTAGTAGACAAGTTGCCGAAGAAATAAAACATTCACGATGTTAACGTGAATCGACCGGTGTTATTTTTAAAGAACTTATATAATAAACTACAACATTACTTCATTTTGTCAACTGTTTTTGGTGTAGCCACTCACACTTAAAACATTAATGAAGGAGGTCTCCTTCATAACAACGGCGAAGCCGTCTTTGCGAGCGTTTAGCGTGGCAATCCAGAGTCACAACCACAATACTCTAGACTGCCACGTCGCTCCACTACGTTCCGCCCCTCGCAGAGACGAGTTTTAGGTGTGAGTGGTTACTTTTTCCTTGTTTATTCTACTTAGGCATCCTCCCTCTCGATTTGCGATGGAATGACAACGCAAACCGATGTGACTCCGCATTAGCGAGAATTATTTGTTTTTCGTATGTCTCCTTGATGCTTTTGTCTCCCAAAATATCTTTAGGTCGATGATGTTCGTCTTTAACGACGCTTACAACAGGAATCGTTATACCAACCTCCTTTAAGACCTTTTCCATAGTACTTTTTTGCGCTTTTCCGCCGTCTACCACGATAATTTTTGGCAATTCCCATTCGTGATGTTCGAGCCGTCTCCCCAGAACCTCCTTAAGCGCGCGAGTATCATCGGCACCTTGAAATCCTTTTATTCTGAATTTCCTGTATTCGTTTGGCTGTTTCTCCCCGCCTTCAACGACTGTCATTACACCAACAACAAACATTCCTGACGTATGTGCAATGTCATACGCTTCAATACGCAAACCACCCGGTGTTTTGAAAGACTCGTCTTTGATAAGCGCGACATCCTGAATATGTTCAAGCGCAAAGAGCGTGTTTTTAATACTTTGCGCTTCTTCGAATTCCAGTTTTTTTGCTGCGGTCATCATTTCTCTTGTAAGCGTCTTTACAAGATCTTTTTGTTTACCTTCAAAAAAAAGTTTGATATTGCGGATGGTCTTGTTGTACTCTTTTTCAGATATCTCATCGGTGCAGACTCCCGGACACAGCCCGATCTGCCGATTAAAACACGGCTTGCCCTTGCCCGGTTCACATGTATCTCGAAAAGGGAAAATGTTCCGTAATATTTTCACTCCTTCTTTTAGCTGTCCTCCACGAGGAAACGGACCAAATATATTTTTTGGTTTGTATTTGATCTTTTTTTTAATAATATCCCGCTCACGCGCTACAATAACCCGCGGAAATGTCTCGTCTGTGATAATGACAAAATTAAAACTCTTATCGTCTTTGAGATCAGTATTGTGTTTGGGCTGGTGTTTTTTGATAAGTCGCGCTTCCAACACGAGCGCTTCCAGTACAGAGTCAGTCTGTATAAAATCGATCTTTTTCGCTTGCTCCACCATCGCTTCTATCAGAGGACTTCTCATGTCCGCCAAATCAGGGCTAAAATAGCTGCGAACCCTATCTTTCAAAGATGTCGCCTTGCCAATATACAAAACTTTTTTCTTCTCGTTGAGAAAAAAGTATATCCCCGGCGCATCGGGTAATTTTAGTTTTTTTACCTCTGCGTACTTCATATATATCCATTATCGTACAATGAGGTTTTTTCGCAATAGCTCTACTTTTTTTTGAGCACTCGCGAAAGATATTTCCCGGTGTATGACTTTGGATTTGCGGCTACCTGCTCGGGTGTGCCTTTGGCAACGATCTTTCCTCCACCGTCTCCCCCCTCGGGTCCGATATCGATAATATAATCAGAGCTTTTTACAATTTCCAGATTGTGCTCAATAAGCATAACGGTATTTCCGCGGTTAACCAGTGTTTGAAGTATTTCGATGAGTTTGCTGACATCCTCATAATGAAGTCCGATGGTTGGCTCATCAAGCAGATATAATGTCTTTTGGGTAAAAGGTCGATAAAGTTCTGACGCGATCTTCACACGCTGCGCTTCACCGCCGGAGAGTGTAGTGGCAGATTGCCCAAGTTGCAAATATCCAAGCCCGACCTCAACAAGCGTTTTGAGGCGATCTGATATCGCAGGTATATCCTCAAAGAAATTATATGCTTCTTCGATCGTCATCTGAAGCACTTCGTGGATATTCTTTTTCTTATATTTCACTTGCAATGTTTCTTTCTCAAACCGCTTACCTTTGCAGATATCACATGTTACATAAACTGTTGGTAAAAAGTGCATCTCTACCGCTATAAGTCCATTACCCTGACATGCTTCACAGCGCCCCCCTTTTACGTTAAAAGAAAACCGCCCCGGTTTCCATCCGCGCAATCGCGCCTCCGTGGTTTCTGCAAAAAGTTCGCGGATAAAAGTAAACGCTCCGGTGTATGTTGCCGGATTGGAGCGTGGAGTACGACCGATCGGTGATTGGTCGATCGAGATCGAGCGATGCAAGTATTCCGTACCTGTAAATGATGTACAATTATATACTTTATTTGAACGATATTTTCGATCAAAACGCGCGCGGAGATTCCTGTGTATGATCTCGTACATAAATGTCGATTTACCGGAGCCCGACACTCCGGTAATTGTAGTAAGTTTTCCAAGTGGAACTTCTATGTTCAAGTTTTCAATATTAAAAGCATTTCCTCCCTTGATCTTGAGAGAGCCCTTGTTTGTTGTTCGTCGTTTTTTGGGAATGGGAATTTCTTTGTCGCCGCGTAAATAATCAAGTGTAAGTGACTGATATTTTTTCTTATGTTCAAGAAGTTCGTCAAGTGGACCCGACACAACGACCTCTCCGCCATGTTTTCCGGCTCCCGGACCGATGTCGATAAGATAATCAGACGAAAGAATAGTATCTTCATCGTGTTCAACCACCAAGATAGTATTACCAAGATCGCGCAGGTCTTTAAGGGTTTTAATAAGTTTGTCGTTATCGCGTTGGTGCAGACCGATAGTCGGTTCATCGAGTACATACATAGCACCAACAAGTCGTGACCCAAGCTGCGATGCCAAGCGAATACGTTGCGCCTCCCCGCCGGAGAGAGTATTAGCACGTCTGTCAAGAGTGAGATAATCGATACCGACATCGAGCATGAAGCCAAGCCGATCCATGATCTCTTTGATCACCACGCGAGAAATTTCCTCATCCTTTTTACTAAGTTTTAGATCTCCAAAAAACTCAAAAGCATCTTTGATCGACATATTGGTCACATCCACAATATTTTTTCTTTTTTTCTCGTTTGGACCACCCAGATATACATGAAGAGCTTCGTGTCGCAGACGCGCACCATGACATCCTTCACATGGTTCCGTACCAAAAAGATGTTTGGTACCAAGCCCGTTACATGCTTCACATGCGCCGTACGGTGAGTTGAATGAAAAGAGTCGTGGCTCTATCTCAGGAAAGGAGAAGCCGTCATGCGGGCACGAGAAGTTTGAAGAAATAATCCAACCTTCGTTAAGGTCTTTCTTTTTTTGTTTTTCGTCCTCGGCAACGATCCTTAAGAGTCCATTCGATTCATCAAGGGCTTTTTCTATCGCTTCGGCGAGTCGTTCACGAGTGGTTTGTTTGTTTTCTGAAAACTCAGAAATGTAGAGTTCGTCAATTAGCACGTCGATATCATGCTTTTTGGTCTTTGCAAGAGTGATCTGTTCGCGTAAATTATGAAACTTGCCGTCAATTCGAACTGAAGTATATCCTTTGCTCAGAAAATCATAAAGCATTTGATAATATTCTCCTTTCCGTCCGCGTACCACAGGTGAGAATATCTGAATTTTTGACGTATTGTATGTTACGCCAAGGACGCTTTTATCCCCTTTCTTATCTTTTTTAATGCTTCTTACTTTGTTGTATACAAAAGAAACTATTTCATCATTCGAGAGTTTTTGGATCTCGCGACCGCAAACTATACAGTGGGGTTTTCCAATACGAGCGTATAACACACGCAGATAGTCATATATCTCGGTAATGGTTGCCACGGTGGAACGTGGATTGTTGGAGCGACTTTTTTGGTCTATGGAAATTGCCGGAGAAAGTCCGGTGATCTCATCGACATCCGGTTTTTGCATTTGGCGCAAAAACTGCCGCGCGTAAGCGGAAAGAGATTCAACATATCGACGTTGCCCTTCGGCAAATATTGTATCAAAAGCAAGCGATGATTTTCCTGAGCCGGAAAGTCCTGTGATGGCGATCATTTTGTCACGCGGCATTGATACATCGATATTTTTTAAATTATGAGTGCGGGCACCCTTTATTTGTATCTTTTGTTCTTTTTTTTCTTGTTTTCTCTTTGATGACATACTTTGTATATTAAAATTTATACTCCAAGACACACAAATTCCCTCTGCTTTGAGCATAGGGGTATGTATAGAGCAATCATAGCAGATTTTGTATATGAGGCAACAAAAAACCCGTCCACTTCTGTGAACGGGAATTTAACTATTTTTTTCGGTTGTACCGACGTGGTATGCACCATTTTTTTCTATTGTTTTTGACGGGTGGAAGTATTTTTTTTACCACCAGTGGTTCGGCAGAAACTGCTCGTGGTACAAAATCAATTTCTGGTGGAAAAATACCACCTAAAATAGTTCTTATTTTGGGTATATAATAAATTATTTTTCCCATATTTTTATATAATTTTAAAAAACACAACAAGAGACAGCTCTTATTGTGTCTCCACTAATAAAAGCCATTTCTTCGACTGTAGATGTTTATATATCTCTTCAAGCTTTTTGTCAACAAGAAAATTAAAATGCCAGTCGTTAAACTGGCATTTTAGGTCGAGAAAATTGTTGGAAAAGTGAATTTTCTGCATAGAAAGTTTCACTTTTTTCGATTAAAGCCGTTATTCTTTTATCATACTTTTTTGCAAAAGAGTGACGAATGTCAGCTTTTAAGCTACAAGCATTATCATACTCAATAGCCTTCTTCAAGGCGTTAAGTACAGGCACTGCTTTTTCTGAAGGATTTTTTTCTAATATCTCAAAGATCACTCCGACAGAGTCGAGACTTCTCTCATAAGCTTTTTTGACAACTCTTGCCATTTCTTCCGCTTCTAATGAAGAAGCAGTATTCTCAAGAAGTTCAAAAAAAAGTTTGTTTTCTTTTGAAACTCTGTAGATTCTTTGCGTTAGCTCAGAAAAAAGAAAATTTTTATGATCTTTTGATGCCTCCTGCAAGAAGTAGCTGATAATAACACCCGGCTGCCCTCTTCTCCAGCTGGTTAAGAGATTAAGAAATTTTGCCTCATCTAATCTTACAAGTACCTCAACAAAGGCAGCTATTAAGAAAGGGTTATCGAAATTTTCACACAGAGAAGTAAGATGGAAACCGTTGGATTCCATGTAAACATGCTTATTGGAAAAATCATGCCCCTTTATACTTAATACTGTACTTTTCAACTCATCAACAATTTTCTCAACATCGTTTGATGTTGAGTTTCTCATATTTTTTTGTCGAAGAACTTGGGATATTAATCCCTAACTCTTCGAGTTAAGGATTAATATCTTATAATAACTATTATTTAACACATTTTAGTATTTTTGTCAATGTTTTTTGTATAAAAAATCGACCATCAATATATTGATGGTCGATTTTAGTGTGCACTATATACACACCCCTCTATGCCAAAACTTTTTCTACTCTGCGCGCCACATCAAAAATATGAGCTTTCGTCTCAATATCGACACAGTCGACTTCGGAATTGGATGCAGGGATTCTCTCCAGAGCAAAACTTCGAAATCTTTGAACCTCTTTAAGTGCTGATGAATTGCCAAGTTTTTCTAGCGTTTCAAGAAGGATAAGATAATATCTCGGATGAGACATTCTTTGGTCTATCCGAAAAATTCTTGAAATTCTTTTCGCATGTTGTTTTGTTGCTACTTCTTGTAAAACAAATATCAACTCCTCGACAAATTTTATATTTCTACTTGGATCTTCTATGATCCGTAGTATTTTGTTCGCCGTTTTGACTTTGTTTTTGTTAGGAATTCTTGAAACAAGATAGTTTAATACTACCTTGCCGTGTTCATTTTTCATAAAAGTATATTCTGGATGATGTTTTTTCCCAATATTATCAATTTCATCTAAAATCGATAAACATACTTTCTTGCTATCGTATTTGGCAAGCTCACTAAGGGATTCTTTGCAACTATATCGTACGACATTTTCGCTAAGAATTTGAATTTTTTCTTCTGGCATATATATTATATTAAATTAATTTCAAAGAACTCCGAGGTTTGTAGCAACACAACCAGAATTCTTTTAATACTGTTGTGTTGCTTTTTTTATTATTAAAACACCTGCTTGCACCATAGTACAGGAGATGTACTTTGTCAATGATTTTTCTTCAAAAGATCAGAAAAACCAGCCTTTTTAGGGGCTGGCTTTTTAGTTAGCGCCAACAGAGACGCTAACGGAGACTTCGTGACACCGAGACGTTGTCGGACAGATTTGCCGCTCTGTTTCTTTTTTAATTTCGTTAGGAGTGGCTTCTGCAAATATTTTTGGTGGGGTCATTATTTTATAGATCCCTATTCCAATTAAGCTCGCCACAAACAATACACCAAAAAACATTACGGAAATTACAAACAATTCTTTAAAAATATCTCTTAAAGATAGTAAAATTTTATTCATATTTTGTTGTAAAAAAACAAGACTGCAAATTAACAGCCCTATTCTTTCACTAAGAATTAGGCTGTTAATTATTTCGACTACTTTTTAAACTAACACACTTTTACTGTGTGTCAATAGTTGCGTCTTTGGCTATTTTCTCAAGTTCCAGTATCTCATCGCGCAAAAGTGCCGCAGTTTCAAAATCTAGAATTTTTGCGGCAGCATTCATTTGTTTGTTCTTTTGTTTCAAAAGCCGGTCTATCTTTTGGGGATCTTTCTTTATAAGCTCTTTGTCGATAGAGAGTGCGGTGTTCACAGCTTTACTGTGCTTTGTTTCAAGCTGCTCGGTAATATCATGGATCGTTTTACTAATTGTTTTTGGCGTGATGTCATTTTCCTTATTATATTTGATCTGAGATTCTCGTCTTTTTCTTGTTTCTCTTACCGCCTTTTCGATCGAGCCGGTGATACGGTCTGCGTACAAAATTACACGTCCATTCTCATTTCTAGCCGCGCGCCCCATGGTCTGAATTAGTGAGGTCTCGGAACGCAAAAATCCTTCTTTGTCAGCATCCAAAATACCCACAAGTGATACTTCCGGCAAGTCTAGCCCTTCTCGCAGAAGATTCACCCCCACCAGACAATCATACACACCTTTTCTAAATTCACTCAATATTTGAATACGATCTATGGTCTTCACATCACTATGCAAATATTCTGTTTTGATCCCTTTTTCTTTTAAGAATTCACTAAGGTCTTCCGCCATCTTTTTGGTAAGAGTTGTCACCAAAGTCCTCTCACCTTTTTTTGTTGTCTTTTCGATCTCTTGGATCAAGTCTTTGATCTGCCCTTGAAATTTTCCTTTTTCAATGACCGGACGAATATCGATGACCGGGTCGAGAAGTCCTGTCGGTCGTATTACCTGTCGCACAATTTGTCCGCTATTTTCCTTTTCATAGTCACCCGGAGTAGCTGATGTGAACAAAACCTGCCCCACCCTTTCTTTGAATTCTTCAAACCGAAGCGGTCTGTTGTCCAAAGCACTCGGCAAACGAAAACCATATTCTATAAGATTCTTCTTTCTCGATGCGTCTCCCGCGTACATACCGTTAAGTTGAGGAACCGTAATATGTGATTCATCAATGATAGTAAGAAAATCGGGTGTACCGTCTTTTTTGTGCGGAAAATATGAAAGCAATGTTTGCGATGGTGTTCCCGCTTCCCGCCCCTCAAAATGCCTTGAATAATTCTCAATACCACTGCAAAAGCCAACTTCCTTAATAAGTGCCAGATCGTAGTTGGTACGTCGCTTTAAGCGCTCTCTTTCGAGCATTTTACCCTCTTTTTCCAGTTTATTGAGCATGAGGTCAAGTTCGGCTTTGATTAGCTTCACAGCCCGTTTTTGCTGCTGTTCATCGGTCACATAGTGCTTTGCAGGAAAAATAAAGACATCCGAAAGACTTCCCAATATTTCTCTTGTCATTGCGTCAACTTTTGTGATCGCGCTGATAGTGTTTCCTGTTAACTCTACAAGATAAATAACCTTCTCCGCCGTTGACATTATCTCAAACCGACTTCCCGTCACACGAAATTTGCCCGATTGCAGGTCTGCGGTGGTACGCTCAAAATATATTTTGATGAGCTTTTCCATAAATTCTCTGCGGTCCATTCTATCTCCCACAGCGAGTTTCAAATTCTGTTTCAAATATTCTTCAGGAGAACCCAAACCATAGATACACGATACAGAAGCCACTATAATGACATCTTTGCGTGAAAGAAGCACTTGCGTAGACGCGTGTCGAAGTCTTTCGATCTCCACGTTTATAGACATATCTTTTTCAATAAATGTATCGGTTGCCGACATATACGCTTCCGGCTGGTAATAATCATAATACGAAACAAAAT
>JAGLOS010000003.1 GCA_023137615.1 Minisyncoccota bacterium
CCACTGTATTCAAATTGCCGCTGTCTTACCTTAGACTTGTCCGGCAATATTTAAAATGCACCAAACAGGTGCGTAAATATAATACCATATTTTCCTCCAAAAACAATTCTACTAAGCAAAAAGAAAAGCCCCCGGATGGATAAGGACCTTTCAAAAACATTAACTATTAAACTATCGAAAAGTGTGTGACCCCCGTGGGTCTTCCTCGTACAAATGGAATATACCATCCTACAATTCGTCCCATTTGGGCCAGATTTCAAAAAATCGGAAACACTCTAAATAGCTGTGTGAAGATCTGACCAAGGTTGATAATACTATATATTATACTTTCTTGTCAAGCAGATCGATCAATGCAAGCTCGACGGGCAGATGTACAATATATGAAAAATCGAGTTTTGAATACGCCTCAAGAAAAGCAAGAACTGTTTTTGATGAAATGGCGGTATTTTTCGCATCGCTCAACTTTTTCAAGAATTCAAAATCGTCTTCGTCGAGTTCTTCTTTGATCTCCTTTTCCATAGCCGGAGCATTGCGAAGAAGAAGAACGAAACGAAGTTTCGCCAAAATAAGCTTTACAAATATTTTCATATTAATATTCCCCTCAGCCGCCTTGTTGACCGCAACAAGCCCCGCCTCAAGATCGTTTTCAGAGATCGCAATGATCACATTGTCGATAAGCGCTCGGCGCGGCGCACCGGTGATCGCCTCCACCTCCTCTGCTGTGATCTTTTTGTCAGCCGAAGTACTGATCACTTTTTGTACTATTCCCAAAGTATCGCGAAAAGCTCCGTCACCAAGGATCGCAATGAGCTGCGCCGCGGACGGATCAAGAGTATAACCCTCTTTTTTTGCTATTTTAAGCGACACCTCTTTGAGTGTTGTTTGTGAGGGTTTTTTGAAGTTAAAGGTCTGACATCGCGATACGATCGTCGTAGGAAGTTTCTCTGCTTCCGTGGTCGCCAAGATAAAGACAACATGTGAAGGTGGTTCTTCCAAAGTCTTTAACAATGCATTGAACGCTTCTTTGGTAAGCATGTGCACTTCGTCTATGATATATACTTTATATTTTGAGTCGAACGGAAGCGTCGACACCGAGTCTCGCAGTTCGCGGATGTCATCAATACCTCGATTCGACGCGGCGTCTATTTCATACAGATCACTTGCCGATGTACCCAACTCTTTTGCAAAAATACGCGCAATACTCGTCTTTCCGATACCTCGGCTACCCGCAAAAAGATATGCGTGTGCAAATGTCTCGTTTTTGAGTGAGCTTTGAAGCGTATTTACAATATGATCCTGTCCAATAATATCTTTGAATTCCATTGGACGATGTTTTCTATAGAGTGTTGTTTCTTCTTGAGTCATGTCTCATATTATACACGAACATATGAGACAAACAAAAAACCCGCATTTAACGGGTTTTTTGCCATGTAAAATATTTTAATCTATAAATCTATATCATTTAAAGTTTTCATAGTATTTTTATTATACGGATCTCGTTATTTCTTAGCAACTTTTTTGACCGCTTTTTTCTTCACCGGCTTCTTCTCCGCCGTTGCTTTGACCACTTTCTTGGCTGCTTTGTTTGTGGCCTTTTTTACAACCTTCCTCGCTTTCTTTGCGGTTTTTTTAGCTTTTGGTTCTATATCTTTTTGGATCTTTTTCCAGTGCTTGCGCAGATCATCCATCATCTCGTGAACATCATCACTGTCTATGTCTTTAACTTTTGAGTATTTGTCACTAACTTTGTCGATGATCTTATTATAATCATCTTCATCAACCTTCTGAAGCTTTTCGATCTTCTCAAGAACCTCTCCTTTTGCCTTGAGCATCCAACCTTTTACTTTTTTGCGGTTCTTTGCCGCTTCTTTACCTCCATATAAAAAATACCCCGCAGCTGCGGTCGCGGCAAGGATTGCAAGACCAAATCCGTGAGAACCTTTGTCGTCACACTTTTTAATTTCTTTTGTCATAATAATACCTAAAAACTAATAATTATTTTTTCTTTTTTTTGTTCTGCCTTTTTTGGTTAAAACCGGCGACAGCGGTAACGATGGACAAAATAAATCCTGTCCATACTCCTTTATCGTTGAGTTTCATACGTACCTCGGAGAGATCTTCTGACAAAGTCTCTGTGCCCTTGCGTATCGTTGCCAAAAAACCATGTATGTCTCGCAGTATCTTTATCACATACATGATCGCGATCAAAAATACAACCGTGATAAAGACCACAGAAACAGAGCTGATAAAAAAGAAAACATCTGATTGAAGAACGCTATTCATATATATAATTATACTTTGTTTTCTCTTTTAAGAAAAGTGGAGAATTATTTTTTGAGAAATTCTTCAACTATTTCTTCCACTTCATCTGCTGAGGACACTTCCATAAGTCGTATACGTAATTCCTTTGCACCGTCAAAGCCGGTCACATATGCCTTGAAGTGTTTTTTCATAATTGCAAAATTTTTGACATCACCAAGTTTTTCTTTAAAGAGTTTTGTATGTTCAACCATAACACGCAATATTTTTTCAAGCGGCAAATTTTCTTTTGCCACTTTCTGATTAAAAAACCACGGATCACCAAAAACACCGCGCCCCACCATAACACCATCAACACCGTACTGTTGCACTTTCTCCTGCGCCTCTTGGATACTTTTCACATCACCATTACCAATAATAAGAGTATCCGTGCCTTTTGCCATTTCAACCACTTTTGCAATATCATCCCAACGCGCATCTGTAAGTGACAATTCTTTCCTTGTTCTGCCATGTATGGTGAGCACGGGCACTTTAGTATCGAGAAGGTACGGTATCCACTCGTCTATCTCTTCTTTGTTATAACCGATGCGAGTCTTGACTGACACGGGGATATCACCGGCGCCCTCCATTGTCGCATAAATAACCTCTTGCGCGAGTTTTGGTGTTTTGATCATTGCAGCTCCGGCACCTTGTTTTTCGATACTTCTATCCGGGCATCCCATATTGATATCAACCCCATCAAATCCCATTTTGTTTACAAGCTCTGCTGTCTTGCGACAATTATCAGGGTCACTGCCAAATATCTGCGCTACGATCGGTCTTTCATTCTCTTGAAATTTTAGATCGCGTTTAATGATGTCGCGCCCAGGGCTGCACAAACCGTCACACGAGACAAACTCAGTCCAAAAAACATGCGGTCCGCCGTGTGATGTACCGTGTTCACTGTACTTTACAAACATTTGTCGAAAAGGCGCATCGGTGACATCCGCCATCGGCGCTAATACAAAAAATGGTTTTTTTAATTCCGCCCAAAATCCCCGTACGATCTTTTTCTTCATTGAACTACTATATGGAAGAAATTCAAATAAATCAACCGGTTAGCAACTAGTAACTAAAAACCAATCAATCAAGTAAGATCCTCCGGCAAAAGAGTAAATTTGCTTCCTTCTTTGATATCTCCACGAATAAGTTTCTCTGCGATCACTTGTTCCAGATTTTCTTGTATATAACGATTCATTGGTCGCGCTCCAAAAACAGGATCAACTCCCTGCTGTGCCACATACTCGACCATCTCAGACGTGATTTCCATATCAAGACCTCGATTGCGCAAACGCAGACGCAGCTTCTCCAACATGATCCCTGATATTTTCCTAATATGTTCCAACTCAAGAGGATGAAACAATACTACCGCATCAAAACGATTCAAAAACTCCGGTTTGAAAATGCGTTCTTTGATAATATGATCCACAATCTCTTTTTGAATATTTTTTGTATCAACCTCTTGTTGCATTTTTTCAAATATCAAATTACTTCCCGCATTTGATGTTGCAATGAAAATGACATTTCGTGCATTCACACGCTTACCCTTAACATCGGAAAAGAACCCTTCGTCAAGTATCTGCAAGAAAAGATCGTGTACCTGCGTAGCGCTTTTCTCAAACTCATCAAGAAGCACCACGCCATATGAATGTTCCCGCAAGGTTCGTGTCAAAACACCTATTTGTCCACCATCAAACGAACCAATGAGACGCGCAACCGCGTCACCTCCGGCAAATTCCGACATATCAAGTCGTGTCATATTCTTCTCATCTCCAAAGAAAAGTGCCGCAAGGGCTTTTGCCGTCTCGGTCTTCCCCACTCCCGTAGGACCGACAAACAAAAATGATCCTATTGGTCGACGAGTGTTGCGCACACCGGCTCTCGAGCGGCGCATGGCATTACTCACTACAACGATCGCCTCATCTTGTCCAATAACACGCTTGTGCAGCAGATCTTCAACGTTAAGCAATGTTTCTCTTTCCGCTTCTTTGATCTGACCAAGTGGCACTCCCGTCTTTTTCTCGACTATATCAAGAATATCCTGCTTCTCGACGAGAATTTTATGTTTTCTGATAACATGCGCCGGTAATTCCACAAGAATATCGATAGCCTTATCGGGCATAACAGGATCAGAAAAATGATCCATTACCGCGCGAATCACCGTTTTGAGAGAATTATAGGTGAACAAAACACCACTATGCTTTTCGAGTTCTTCCGCAACATTTTGTAGTACCTCTACCATTTCTTCGTCGCCGGGATGCTCAACAAGTATGTGTTCAAATCTCTGTTTGATCGTTGGATCTTGTTCCAACAAATGATGATAGTTATCTTTGTTCGAAAGAGCAACGATCTGGATCCCCGCGGACGCAAAATACGGATCCATCAAACGTATAACATCAGTTCCCAAATACTGTGCACTCAACACAAAAGCCGACAGATCTCTAAAAATAAAAAGAATATTTCCGGCGGCAACCGCATCGTTGAGTATTTTTATAAATTGAATTTCAAGATCATTCTTGCTTTGTGATTGTGAGACCAAAAACTCACCGTCAAAAAGCATGGGGCGTTTTCTCTCCAGAGCGGGCGGCACTTTTCCGGAATGGATATCTCGGGCAAATGAGTAGACAACGTCCATCTTGCCTTCTCCCGGTTCGCCGACAAGCAACACATTTGATTCTCGCGCGCACGACAAAAGATCCTTGAGTTGTTGAAGGTACTCGGCTCCTTTCTCGGATAGTGCGTTGAGAGACGCACCCCCTTCGTGTCCACTCAATTCATGCGCATAGCGGCGCAGTATATATGCTTGTCCGTACGACCAGTCAGAACCGATCCCTTCTATTTTTTCGAGATTGGCAGCAGTCCACCAACGCCTCTTTTCTTTTGTCTTTTCGTTTATCTTTACAACCCAACTTGTCGCACCAAAGAAATCTTCTTTTTGAGTTCCTTTAGAGAACAAAAAATCAGCAAAAGTGGGATCATTTTGAAAAATATATTGTGCCAGATCAGTGAGTGCAAAAACCTCTCCATCACGCATCTGCGGGTGTGAATAACGAACAACATGTTCTCTTGTATTCAAATGTGTCTCAACAATATCATCGTACAGACCGCTACGGTGCAATATCTCCCTGCCGATATCTGAGAGACAAAATGCCGCGGTAATATCTCTGTCTTGCACATTTAAAAGTATACGCAACACATGAAAACTGAACATGTCTTCCGGTATACGATCTTTTCCATTTACCGTCGCGTCCTCTTTTTCTTTAAAATAATAGGAACAAAAGAATGCCTCAATAGAATATACACATATCCAAAAAGCGAAAGAAAGTAATACAAGACCAAATATCTTTGGCAGTATCATATCAAACACCAACTCAATGTTACCATTGAGCAAATGAAATTGGTTTATAACCATAATCACAATGATCACTGTCAAAAAAGACAAAAGGAACGCGACTGTTATTTTATAGATACGTCTTCGAAAACTCGAAGATAGCACCTCCTCAAGAAGCACGATCGGATACAAGTAACTTTTTTTTAATTGATATCGGCTTTTTTCTTCCATGATCTATACAAAAAATATTAAATGCAGCCCGGCAACTCCGACAAACAAGACAACCGCCGGCAATACCGCCCATACCACCAAAAATTGGATACCGACAATAACAACGATCATAATAAATATAAATCCGATGGTAATGAGCATCAGACGCATCACAAATCCAACAAGCCGCATCATAAGATTGACCATTTTTGTAGATAGATAATCTCCGATATCAAATCCTCGGGTCTCGCGCTGTGCTTCAATCCTTTTCCATGGTTGAAAGAGTGTCCGAAACAACGCAGAGATAGAAAAAAAATGAAATACAAAATGCGTTATGTTCCGCCAAATGTGAAAAATATCAACAAACGCTTTGGAGTAATGCCAACGAAAATAGTCACGCAAAATAATTGTGAATATCATACAAAAATTATACACCAGAACCCTCCTCAAAAGTAGTGTGTGTAATATTTTTTAAACTATTATTTATTCAAATTTAAACAGTACTTTATTCGCAAATCGCACATCGACATATTCTATCTGAGAGGGGGTCTTTTCTGATGACTCTGTAAATTTCTTTTCATACGCGGTCTTTATTTTTCCCAAAACCTCCACCAAGTCCTGTGTCGGAGAAAATTTAAGAATACCTCCACTGTCCATACTGATCTCGAAAAGGTCTTCGTCTCGTATTGTTAGTGAATATGAACCGATGGATATCTGTTCGAGAGAACGGACAAAGCTTATAACAAGCACAAAAGTCTCTTTAGGCAATAACTGTATTCCAATAACACTTGCCAGATCATCTACCGCTTTTTCTGCAAGAATATCAGGTGACGTCGTCGCTTCAACCTTTTTATCAAAAACAAGCGGAGATCCATAAAGTTCAAAATATACATGATCTGAAAAATATGGTGCTTCTGTAAACACATACCCTGTCTTATCGACAAAATAGCAATCACTCATATCATTCTCACTGTCCAACATATATTCCCTGCACCACAATACCGCCGGCTCACGTTCGACAACAGTTATAAGTATCTTTGAAAAATTTATACTGTCTACAGAAATACTTTTTATTCGAGGGTATTTATCTAAAAGCATGCTCTCTGTGTTTTTCTTCGGAAACAAAAAAGTGTTACGTTTTGGAAATAACCATAATATTTTTTTTGCCATTTCTTCCTCAACAACTGAAACGATCTCTCCCGCGAGCGTCTCGCTCGCACCTTTGACCTGCACCTTTTTTATCTGGTGACTGTCCATTTGAGAAAGCCAAACAACACCCGCCACAGCACAAACGACAAGCACCAACACAACGCCACCATAAAATACATTTCTCTTTCGATGGTTACTGGTTGATCTTTTTGAAATAAGCGGTAAACGTTGAATTCCCATAGTATATATCTATATAATAGTGTCTCGATCTGTTTTTTCAATAGCAATCCCTTCCTCTGTGTTCTTATTCCATATTACCAGAGATTCAACCCCGACATATTTTTGAAGACTTTTTGGTATTCGAATAGACCCGTCTTCGTTTTGGAAATTTTCAATAATACCCTGAAGTATACCCTCTCCTGTTACAATACTTCCGTGTAAAGAATGAACAAAGCGGGTAACCTTCTGCTTGTCGACGTATTTAATATTAAGCCGACGTGCTTGAAAATCGTGAGAATATGACGACGAACACACTTCACGATATTTGCCCGATGTTGGAAAATATATTTCAATGGAATACTTTTTTACATGCTTGGACCCAAGAAGCCCACCGCAGTATGTCACCACCCGATATGGCAGCCCAAGGGCTTGTATGATCATTTCTTGATCTTTCGTCATCTCTTCGTGCAAAGACACGCTTGTCATGTGATTTGCTTCACTCAATATGATCTGTTCAAGCACAAAATCCTCTTTTTTATTTTTACGAGAAAATCCATGTGAAAAAGAAATATATTTTTTAGGTAATTCTCCCGTAACGATCGTTTTGTCCATATGATGAGACAATACTGATGCTTCCGAAGAATGAGCCAAAAACATCCCGTCCTGTGTTATGTAAAAGTCTTCATCTTTTTGTGGGAAAGATCCGATGCCAATAAAAGCGCTTTTTTCAACAAGAGAGGGTGCGATGACCGGCATATATTCTTTTCCTTTCATGGTGTCGAAAACAAACTGCCAAAGTGCCATCAAAAGTACGGCGCCTGAATTTTTTAAAAAGGTCTCACCATTATACGTATCTACCATATCGTGATCCTTCGTGAGCCGAGCATATGTACGAGGAGTAAAAGTAAATTGTGGAACATCACCCCAGTTTCTTTCCACTCTGTTCTCTTTTGTGGTTTTACCTTCCGGAGTCGACATATCGGGAATATTCGGAACTTCGATCATCAATATTTGCCATTTCTCCATTGTTTCCTTGAGTCGCTCTTTTTCTTTTGATGTGTCTTGCAGATCTTTTTGTTTTGACCGTATTGTCTCAAGCAGCTCTCTGCGTGCATCATCTATTGCTATAAGTTTATCAACATCAAGATCAACGTGCTTTTTTTGCGCCGCCATTTTCATGATCTCTTTGTTCTGTCGGATAAAATTGATGTCGAGCATGCATTACATCATACCATGCCGCATATCAAAGAAAACTGCCGATGTGTTACAATATTTTGATGCACGACATTGAAACAAAAGACTCTCTTCCTTTCTCACAACTCAAAGAAATACCTCAACCACCAAAGAAACTCTATACTCAAGGAACCCTTCCTCTCTCTGATACAAAATTCCTTACTGTTGTGGGTTCACGCAAATTTTCCTCATATGGCAAAATGGCATGCGAGAAACTTATTGGTGGTTTGCGAGGATATAACATATCTATAGTATCCGGTCTTGCCCTCGGTACCGACACCATCGCACACCAAAGCGCACTCGAAGCGGGGCTGCACACGATTGCAGTACCCGGCTCGGGCTTGAATGAAAAAGTGCTATATCCCGCAACTAATAGACAGCTTGCAAAAAAGATCATTGAGCGGGGCGGGCTTTTGATCTCGGAATTCGAGCCCGATTTTAAAGCAACAATTTGGAGCTTCCCTCAACGTAATCGTATAATGGCGGGACTCGCCGATGCCGTACTTATAATAGAAGCCGCTGAAAAATCCGGTACGCTCATCACTGCGCGAATGGCGACCGATTACAACAAAGACGTACTCGTCGTACCCGGCTCAATATTTTCTGAAAATTCAAGCGGTACCAATATGCTCATCCGCCTCGGTGCCACTCCCATTAGAAACAGCGACGATATACTTGATGCTCTGGATATGGAAAAAACCGAAAAAGAAGAAACGGACCTTTCAGAATTGTCCGAGGAGGAGCAAAAAATAATTATCGCTCTTGCCGAGCCACTTTCAAAGGATGAACTGTTGCGTCAAAATATTCTTCCCGCAGAAAAGACAAATGCAACGCTTACTCTTCTTGAGATCAAAGGTATTATTAAAGAAGTGGGCGGAAAAATATATAGAGTGTAAAAATAGAAGTATTTTTATGAAAATAAACTTTTCTTCACTTTTCCCCTTGTAAAAAATTTGCCAAAAAAAATTATTTATAGTACATATACATAGATGAAACTTTTAGTTGTTGAGTCGCCGACAAAAATAAAAACCATTTCCAAGTATTTGGATGACCCGTCATTTACTGTCAAAGCAAGTGTCGGACACATCCGGGACTTGCCGAAAAGCAATAAAAAAGCCATTGATATAGATGGCGGTTTTGTGCCACATTATGAAACTTCCAAAGGTAAAGAAAAAGTTATCGCGGAATTAAAAAAATACGCAAAGAAAGCCGATGAGATCCTGCTCGCTACCGACCCCGACCGTGAAGGAGAAGCCATCGCTTGGCATATTGTGCAAGCATTGGGTATTGAAGGCGACAAGCGGATTAAACGCATTGTTTTCAACGAAATTACCAAATCCGCGGTAGGAGAAGCTCTGAAAAATCCTCGTACTATTGACCAAGACTTGCGAAAAGCGCAGGAGGCGCGCCGTGTTTTGGATCGTCTCGTGGGATATGACCTATCCGGTCTTATTTGGAAAAAAGTGCGCTATGGACTTTCTGCCGGACGTGTCCAGTCCCCCGCGCTTCGCATCTTGATGGAACGTGAACGTGAGATTCGCGCATTTGATCCGGAAACATTTTGGACAATTACGGCAGAAAACAAAGCATTGAGCGGTTCAACTTTTGAAACAGTTTGCAGTGAAGAACCGCGAGACAAAAAACAAGTGGATGATATTTTGAAAAAAGGACGCGCGGGCAAATGGTTTGTCCGTGATATTAAAGAAACAGAAGCTAAGCGCACTCCACGCCCGCCATTCACCACTTCCACTCTTCAACAAACCGCGAGTTCTCGTCTTGGTTTTGCTCCGTCACGCACCATGGGTGTCGCGCAAAAACTCTACGAAGCTGGTCATATTACATACATGAGAACCGACTCCCTGACTCTTTCCAAAGAAGCGTTGGGAGCTATCACAAAAACAGTTGCGGAAGAATTTGGCAAAGACTTGCATCAATTCCGAACATACAAAACAAAGTCAAAGAATGCACAAGAAGCACATGAAGCAATACGTCCATCTCACGTCAACGTAAAGCGCGCCGGAACAACCGACGATCAGAAAAAACTCTATCAACTTATCCGCGCGCGAACACTCTCCTCACAAATGAGCGACGCGAATATACTGCGAACCAAAGTAACAACAAACACAGAAAAACAAAATGTTCCAGATTTTTCCATCAACGGTTCGCGTGTTATCTCGCCCGGCTGGCTTCTTGCCGATCCGGCAGCGCGAGGTGAGGATGTTGAACTGCCGGAACTTAAAAAAGATGACAAGATCGAGCTTCTTTCCATTGATTCGGAAGAAAAACAAACTCAACCACCCAATCGCTACACCGAAGCCGGACTTATCAAAGAGTTGGAAAAACGAGGGATAGGACGACCAAGTACATATGCGAGTATTATGAGAACGATCGTAGACCGCGGATATGTGGAGAAACAAGGTCGCACACTTTTCCCCACCGACACGGGCGATGTGGTAAGTAGTTTTCTGGAAGAACATTTTACAAAATATATCAGCGACGATTTCACGGCGCAGATGGAAGATGAGCTTGATGAGATCGCGGAAGGAAAACGTGAATATGCAAAAATGCTTAAAGAATTTTACACACCGTTTTCAAAAGAAGTAACGTCAAAAGACAAGATTGAGAAAATTACCAATTTGGGTGATGCGCCGGAAGAATTCAAATGTCCAAAATGCGGAAAAAATATGGTCATCAAACTTGCCAAAAACGGTAAATTCATGAGCTGTTCTGACTTCCCTGATTGTGTAGGAGCAAGAACAATTGAAGGAAAAGAATTGGAAGGTCCCAAAGAGATCGGAAAAGATTGCCCAAAATGCAAAGACGGAAAACTGGTAGAACGCGAAGGACGTTTTGGCATGTTTATCTCATGCAGTAACTATCCAAAATGTAAATACATTGAAGAATCTGAAGAAGAGAAGAAACGAAAATCAACCGGTATAAAATGTCCACTTTGTGACGACGGCGAAATGATAGAGCGGCGCGGACGATTTGGATTATTTTACAGTTGCTCAAATTATCCTGACTGCAAGCATGCAATCAAAGCAAAGCCAACAGGTAATTTTTGTCCTGAATGTGGCGCGCTTATGATGGAGGGAACTAAAACCATCCCGGAGCGTTGTTCTGTAAAGACATGCAAAATGCACAATCCTCATAAATTGGATAAAAAATAAAATATCGTGGTATCATTAAATCACAAATTAGATGATTGAATTCTCTTAATTTGTAATATCCTAAAAAGAATCCTGAAATTCTGAGACAAATGAGAGTAAAAACAAACAATAAACTACTAAAAACCATTTATTATCTGGCAAGTATTACACTAATACTTGCCATACTTTGTACACTTTTTTATGTGTTTTGGTTTTTAAGAGATCCTATAAGAACAGTTCCGGAAGGAAATTTAATCCTAAGTCCTGCTGACGGCAAAGTTGTAAGACTGTTTAAAACAACCGACACCGAGTCTCTTGATATTGATAAAGGAATATTGGGTGGAATAAAAACGACTGCTTCCGAAATATCAGATTCCGCTTATATTTTGGTAATTATGATGACACCTTTTGACGTACATTATCAGAGAGCTCCGATAGAAGGAACTATCAGATCTGTGGAATACAAAGAAGGATCTTTTTTAAATATAATGGATGATGCGAGGTCGTTGGTTGCTTTTAATAATGAAAAAAATGAAATAGTAATGAGCGGAAACAGAAACGGAGAAGAGTTTGATATAAAAATAATACAAGTAGCGGGATTTTTGGTCAGAAGAATTGTAGATTATGTTGATGTGTCACAAATAGTGGAAAAAGGTGAACATATCGGGTTAATTAAATTTGGAAGCATGGTTGTTATGATCTTCCCCGACACCTTTGATCCAATGGTCTCAGAAGGAGATTATATTTATGGAGCTGAAACCGTTATTGCCGAATACTGATCGTTTACTAAGATCAGATCATTATGGAACATATTAATATTGAAATAAAAACCAGATCAAATGATCAAGATGCGATTAGGAAAATCTTAAGCTCAAAAAATGCTGAGTTCAAAGGAGCTGATCATCAAATTGACACTTACTTTAAAATAAATTTTGGCAGATTGAAATTAAGAGAAGGAAAAATTGAAAATCATCTCATTCATTATCAAAGAGAAGACAAAGAAGGTCCAAAACGATCAGACGTTATTTTATTTGAGTCTGACCCAAAATCTTCTTTAAAAGAAATTTTGACAAAAGCATTGGGGGTTTTGGTTGTGGTTGATAAAAAAAGAGAAATATATTTTATAGATAATGTAAAATTTCATATTGATATAGTTGAAAATTTGGGTACGTTTGTTGAAATTGAAGCCATTGATAATGATGGAAACATAGGTAAAGATAAGTTACTGGAACAATGCCAATTTTTCCTTGACCTGTTTAATATCTCTCAAGAAGATCTGATCCCGGTTTCCTACAGCGATCTATTATTGCAAAAATAACAGGCTGTATTTCAACTTAAATTAAAAATCCTTTTGATCTATTGGAAAACAAAAAAACAAAAAACATGATTATCTTTATAAACGGATCAATAAATGCTGGAAAAACCACTGTCGCAAAAATGCTTACGACAAAGATTCCCCAAACTGCTAATATTGAAATGGACGAATTACGTAATTTTATTGATTGGTTGGAAATTGATAAAGCGATACCGATCAATCTGGAAAACGCAGTTTTAATTATCAAAAATTTTGCCAAACATGACTATAATGTTGTTGTACCCTATCCTCTATCACAAGATAATTATGAATACTTGAGCCACGAATTAAGTGATTTTTCCAAACAACTATATTTTTTTACACTGTCTCCAGATATTAAAAAAGCTCAGATGAGCACAGAAGACCGAAAAATATCACAATGGGAACACAGCCGCATCCAACATCATTATGATGTTGGCATCAATAACCCCTCCTTTGGTAAAATTATTGATAACACCAAACAAACACCTGAAGAAACCGCTAACGAAATTTTGTCGCATTTAACAACTAATAATTAGACCAAACAATATGAAAGTAAATTATAAAAGGTATTTTTTTTATTTATGTAGATGGCAACTAAGTACCCCTCTTTTGGCTGGAGTATTAATATGGTTATCAACATACGATAAATGGACTGCAACAATTATTGCTAACCTTATTGGAGGATTGATCTTTTTTTGGGTTGATAGATTTATTTTTAGAACAAATTTTTTGTCTGCTCAGTGGGAGGTCAAAGAAAACATCAAATGTTCTGATTGCGGAAAAACCACGAGAGGATATAGACTTACAAAAACATCAAATTATGATAAAAGCGAGGATAAAACTCCAAAATTTAGGTGTGAAGAATGTTCTGAGAAAAAAACTAAATTCCTAAGAGAACAAGGGATAAAAGTATGAAACTATTTTGGATTTTTGTTTTACTTAATTTATAAATTAAGTAAAGAATTCAACCTAAATAATTTTTATTTTAACTCAATGATTATTGGGCAATGGTCAGAGCCGTAAACATTGTCTAAAATATTAGCGCTTTTTAGACGCGGTATTAAATTATTGGAGACAAAAAAATAATCTATTCTCCAGCCCACATTGCGGTCTCGGGCGCGAGTTTTCATGTCCCAATATGAGTAAGCATCCGCTTTGTTTGGATAAAAATGACGGAAAATGTCCGTGTATCCGGCGTTTATAACCTCATCGATCCACGCACGCTCAATCGGCAAGAAGCCGGTATTTTTTTCATTTTCCTTTGATCGCGCAAGATCGATCGCCTCATGTGCCGTATTCACATCACCGCAAAAAATAACACTCTTCCCTTCTTTTCGTAAATTTTGTATATACATCAAAAACTCGTCATAAAAATCAAGTTTGTATGCAAGTCTTACCGGTCCTCCACCGCCATTTGGAAAATATACATTGAGAAGCACAAAATCCTTAAAGTGCGCCTCGACGATCCTTCCCTCCTGATCAAATTTCTTAATACCCATACCATACTTCACTTTAAGTGGCTTTTCTCTGGTATAGATCGCAGTACCGCTATAGCCCTTCTTTACTTGCGACCATGAAAAGAAAGAATGATATCCTTTAACCTCGCGTACCTCATCGGGCAATTGGTCCGGGTGCGCCTTTGTCTCTTGCAGACAAAAAATATCGGGGTCGAGTTTTAAAAACTTCTCCCAATACCCATTGCGATGCACCGCCCGCAGACCATTTACATTCCAAGAAACAATTTTCATTTCATTACTATATCATGAATTGTTGATAAAATTTTGTCATTCGTCGTATTTTATGTAAGAATTGAATTATGTCAGATGTACAAGAAATTATCAGCTTAATGAAAGAACCGTCGAAAGAAAACGTAGCGCTTACTAAAAAAGCTTATGAATTTTCTCAAAGGGCTCACGAAGGAGATAAACGTTTTAGCGGCGAACCTTATTTTAATCACGCTTTTGAAACCGCAAAGAATCTTGCGGAATTTGGTATGGATGCACCGTCTATTGCCGCGGGATTTCTGCATGACACACTTGAAGATGGCAACACTGACGAAAAAACACTCGAGAAAGAGTTCGGGAAAGAGGTCTCTTTCCTCGTCGAAGGAGTAACCAAACTCGGTAAACTAAAATATCGTGGGCTTGAAAGACACGCCGAAAGCTTGCGAAAACTTTTTATTGCCACAGCAAAAGACGCACGCGTACTTATCATAAAACTCGCCGACCGACTTCACAATGTTTCAACACTTGACGGGCACCCGGAAAAGGAAAAACGTTACCGTATCGCCCTCGAAACTCTTGAGATATATGTGCCTCTTGCAGATAGACTTGGTATGGGTCGTCTCCACGGAGAACTTGAAGACTACGTTTTCCCATATGTATTCCCCGAGGAATATAAAAAAACAAAAGAGATAATGAAGAAAAAAAGGGCTGACCACGAAAAACACCTCGAAAAGTTTCGTCGATCTCTTCAAAAAGAACTCGCCGGGCATGGAGTAAAAAACTTTAAGACAAGCTATCGTGTCAAACATCTTTACAGTCTTTACAAAAAACTACTTAGAAAAGAGATGGATATCGATAAAATCTATGATATCACGGCACTTCGAATAACTACGGAAACTGTCGGGGAATGCTATCAGGTGCTCGGTATCATACATGGAATATGGAAGCCCCTGCCCGGTCGTATTAAAGATTACATTGCTCTTCCAAAACCAAATGGATATCAAAGCATTCACACAACCGTCTTTACCGGGGACGGCGCTATCGTTGAAATACAAATACGAACAGAACAAATGCACCGTGAAGCTGAATACGGTATCGCATCACATCTTGCATACAAGAAAGGTTTCTTTGAAAAATTCAAATCTTCAAAAAACCGTCAAGCTGTACAAAAAAAACTGGGTTGGATCAATGAGCTCATTCAATGGCAAGAGAATGTTAGTGAAAATAAAAAATTCTTAAAGGAGCTTAAAATGGACTTTTTTAAACACCGTGTGTTTGTTTTTACTCCTCATGGAGATGCTATTGATCTCCCCGAAGAATCAACTCCGGTTGATTTTGCATATATGATCCACTCTGATATTGGAAACCATCTATCTGGGGCAAAAGTAAATGGGAAAATGGCTTCTATCAAAACCAAACTACGCAATGGCGACATTGTATCCATAGAAACCAAAAAGAACGCCCACCCGTCACGCAAATGGCTTGAATACGTAAAAACCGGTATGGCACAACGCCATATTCGTCTTTGGCTACAAAAAAATCAACAAAATTAGACCGAGAAGTTCTTGACCGAATATATGTCGTCATCATCCTCTTCTTCTGTCTGTGGTACCGTATTGGTATCTCCCCCGCTCTTGAGACTTTGTGTAAATGAATCGGTATTTTGATCTGTACCTGCCTCCTGTATCAGTTTGTCATTTTCATCAGACGTCTTATTTGGATCTGATAGAATGCTGTTTACTTCTTCTCGAAACCTCCCAGTGTCAGGCAGTTCAAATTCATCATCTTCTTTGTCTTTCTGTTTGTCATTTTTTTTATCGACTTCGTTGTGTTCGTTGAATGAAGTTGTCTTTATTTCATCAGTATGAGCCGCCATATCATTATCTTGAGACAAAACACCCGTTTGGTCTGTTTGGTCTTGCTGTTCTCGGGACTCTTCCTTATCCTCATTTTGCTCTTGCACAACCTCGGGTTGCGACTCTGTTCGGAGTTTTTCATCCGTTGTGTCTTTAGAAAAACGATCTTCTTTTTCAACATTCTCTTCTTCAATATCACCGCCTGCGCTGTCAGAACCGGTATGTGAAAATGTTTTTGACAACACTTCAGCATCTACGGTGTTCATGAGCTCAAGAATATTCTTAAGATCCTCCTCTGAAAAGAAGTCAATTACGATCTTTCCACCCACCTCACGTGACTCGATCTGCACGCGGGTTCCAAGTTGCTCCGTAAGTTCTTTTTCCATTTTGAGAATCTCGGGATTAAAATCCCGATTCTTTTTTCTGATCTTATCTTGTGCACAACGACGTGCAATACTTTCTGCGTCACGAACAGTAAGTTTTTTATGCATGACCTCTTTAAAAAGTGTCAGTTGCTCTTCGGGCTTATCTCTGAGCATCATGATCGGTCGCGCGTGTCCTTCTGTAATTTTGCCCGCAATAAGTGCATCGAGTATTTCGTCCGGTAGGGCAAGCAGCCGAAGACTGTTCGAAACGTATTCACGACTTTTACCAACCTTTTTTGCGATCTCTGAATGTTTGTATCCAAATTCCTTTATAAATTGATGAAATGCTCTTGCTCTGTCTACCGGGTTCAAGTCTTCGCGCTGTAAGTTCTCAATTATTGCAAGCTCCAATTTCATGAGGTTGTTATCCTCACCTGTTCGAATGACAACAGGAACCTGACCTACACCTGCCAATTTTGAAGCACGCAGACGTCGTTCTCCGGCGATAAGTTCGTACTCAACAGAAATACCTCCATCATGTTTTGGAACTTCCCGACGTGTTACCACAAGCGGCTGCAAGACACCATATTGACGAATGGATTCAGAAAGCGCTTCCAGTGCCTCCTTGTCAAATTCCCGACGTGGCTGATATGGGTTTGGGCTTATTTTATCTACTTCAACCCAGAAGATCGAATTGCTGGCAAGTTGAGTTTTATGTGTTTCGTGAAGTGATTGAGACATGAGTTTAAAATATAATCTTCATCTAATATATAGCTATTTTAACATATTCATAAAGACGCGCAAAAACAAAAGAGCGGGGAAAAGAAGTGTATAAATATGATTAGCTATTAGTTGATAGGTTTTAGGAAATAAAGAAAATGCGCTAAAGCGCATTTTCCAAAAACTAAAAACTACAAGCTAACACCTAACATCTAAATCGTCATTGCGAGGAGTGATACAAAGCGAAGCGGAGTAAAATGACGAAGCAATCCAGGGTATGGTGGTTGTAACTCTGGATTACTTCGCCTGCGGCTCGCAATGACGGACGTAACCGAATTTTCGTCCACGGCTTGCAATGACGGACGTAACCGAATTTTCGTCCACGGCTCGCAATAACGATGGATTAGCGACAATCGATTATTGTTGAATCATTGTATCATTGAAAATTTTTTGTAAATTGAATATTGAACTTTGGTCATTTAAAACATTAACAATATAGAGTACAAGATATCTCCACAAGATAACAAAACAACATATCTATTATTCTATCTTCATAGCATCTTCCACGGCAAAATCCCCTATTTTTGTTCGACGCAGTTCTTTTACTGTTGTCGGCAGGTCAAAAAGTCTTCCAAATTCTTCCGCGACAGATCGAACATACACACCACTTGCCACATCCATTTCAAGCACAACAACATGCTTATCTTTTTGAAATTCAACAAAACGAACATCGAACACTTCCATATCCCGGACCGGGACAATTATCTTTTTACCTGAACGCGCTTTTTTATACAATGGCACACCGCCTTGTTTTATTGCAGAATATATAGGTACCGGCAATCTCAACACTCCAACAATCTTTTGCGCCGCTTTTTGCAATACTTCTTCATCGATATCACCAACTTGTTTTTCTTCCAATATTTCACCCTCAAGATCGCCTGTTGTAGTCTTTTTGCCCAACAACACCTCTACACGATACGTCTTATCCAACCCTATAAGTTTGTGGAGTTTTTTGGTGCCGGACCCTACCCCAATGATCATAAGTCCTGTCGCAAGCGGATCTAGGGTACCGGCATGCCCCATCTTCCGCACACCGAGCTTTTTACGCAATACGCGGATCACATCAAAAGACGAGATGCCTTTTGGTTTGTCGATCAAAATAATATCTTGCACATCCATAATTATATTTTATTGCGGAGCAACGGTCTTCTCTAGAGTATCTCGAATAGATTGAGAATAAAGAGCGCGTAAAAAAGTAAAAACATCATACCTTCCCAACGATAGATCGTTTTTGAAATACCGGAAATGATAAATATAAAAGTGGCAAGTGCCATTGCTGGGACACCATAGACAAACGTCTTTTCATCGATCGGCAAAAAATGAGAAGATGTTATAATGCCCGGAATACCCACGACCATGAGCGCGTTAAAAGCATTTGAACCAAAAATATTCCCCACCGCAACCTCGGTCTTACCCGCAAGCGCCGCGCGCATAGAAACAATAATTTCCGGCAAAGAAGTACCAAAAGCAATCGCAGTAATAGAGATGATACCCGGCGCTATATCAGTCAATATGGATATTTCCACCACCGCATCAATGAGATACTTCGCGCCAACAAGCAGCCCGACAACTCCTATGATGAGTTTTCCGGCATCAAGCATCATAACCTTATCGGGTCGCCCAAAGGAAAAGGCACTTTTCGACTCATCACCCTCACCGCTGTAAATAGTATAAAAAATATATATAAAATACGCTGCGATCAAAAAGAACGCTTCGCCAGATGTAACCACTTTGTCATATACCACAGACAAAAAGATGGACGTTGAAATAGCGAGCATGGGAAGCTCTGAATCGATAAGGTTTTTCGATACAGTAAGTCTTTTGGTAACAAGGGCGGAAAGACCGATCACTAACAAAATATTTGCAATATTCGAACCGACAGCGTTGGCGACCACTACCTCGGGTACTTCTTTTAACACCGCCGCAAGACTTGATATAAGTTCCGGAAGCGACGTACCAAGACCAACAATAAGAACCCCCACCACAAAAGAAGAAAGTCCCATGCGCAATCCGATCTTTTCGGCCGCATCCAAAAGCCAATCAGCCCCCTTGATCAATATTATAAGCGCACCAATAAATACAAGTATCCAAATCCCTAATTCCATAGAACCTTTATTTTACACTAAAAACTCCAATTACTAAAATACTTCGACCGTGCTTTTTTCATTTCAACATCCGCAGACTCAACAATAACCGCATGAAACTGAAGACCACTAAGAAAATACTTAAAAATTTGACAAATTTCTTAAAAAATGTATTATTTTCCTCAGTCAGCTGTTTGGCAAAAACTCAGCGATGCTGAGGTAGTTTATTAAGTAACACTTATTAACACCTCCGGCATATCAAGCTGGAGTAAATAAAATTTATAATTATGTTTAATTTTTTAAAATTTTTATTCACGTCTGAGAAATCGTTCCAAGACAAGATGCATGAAACTTTGCTGCAAGAAAATGTCCTGTTAAAACAAGCTCATGAGCATATGAAAGCTTATCACAATTATTGCTTAGAGGCAGAAGACGCCTCTACAAACTTACGAGGGAAAAGCGGGGAAAAAGATAAAGCAAAAGCAGAACTTGACGGGGCTCAAGCTAGATACGCTACCGTCTGCAAAGAGCGTGCGGAAGCTAAAAAACGTCATGAGACAAGCTGTGAAAATTGCGATTTTCACCTTTCTACGGCAAATTACAAAGAAAAGGAAGTGAGCAAAAATAATCTGATAGTTTCTGCTCTTAAAAAACTCAAAGACCTTAAGCAAAAACGTCGAGAGACACAAGAAACAATAAGAAAGGGACGTGAGACACTCTCTGGGATCAATCCAGCTGTCTCCAAAGCTTACTCACAACTGGCGCAGGCCAGTAGCGAATAAAATAAACATGAGTCAAACAACGAAACAACTAATTAAAAGCTCCTTGCGGAGCTTTTATTTTATCAATAATTATCACGATTAAAACCGCACGCAACCAAAAAGCGCGTCTGAACGCGCCTTTTAGTTGTCCATAATTAATAATTTTATATCCCTCTCAAAAGAGGTAGGTCATATGGTACATATATCGTACCTTCTCTGTTCTCAAGATTTTGAATATACAAATATTGCAAGTACCTGTCTGTAAGACTCTGGTTAATAATGGACTGCGCATCACGCTGCCCTGCCGCTTCAATCCGTTTTCGGTCCGCCTCCTTTTCTTCTTTTTGAAGCACAAAATCATATTTCTGCGCTTCCTGTTCCGCGGTTAATTTATCTTCAATAGCTCCGGTTAACATTGCCGGCAAGATCACATTCCGCAAAAGAACTGTTTCGATCTCAATCCCACGCGGACCGATATTCTCGACCATAATGGTTTTTATTTTCTCTACCGCCTCTTCCCTCTTTTCCGAATAAATATCTTTTGCCTCATACAAAGCGATCACCTCACGTATCGCACTGCGCACTTCGGGACGTATGATCTTCTCTTCATAATTCACACCAATATTACGATAAACATCAGACGCTTCACCTTCCATAAGATGATAAAGCACTGTTATATCCAACGCCACTTTCAAACCTTCTTTTGTTAACGCTTCAATAGAATCGTCCCCGGTACGCTGACCTTCCTTTGGCGCGATACTCATCGTGTATTGCTCCGTGCGAATACTCATCAGACGAATAGAGGCGAATGGATTGATAAGATGGATACCCGACGACACCTCTTTGTCTCGAACTTTTCCAAAGAGATGGTACACTCCTGTCTGACCGGCAGGAATGATCACTATCATGTTTGCCAACAACACAACACCAAGAACAACAAGGACGACCATACCCGAAGTATGTGTCACTTTCCTCTTGAATTCTTCAAAACTAAAATTTCCCATAGAAGTTGTTTGATTAGGATTAATAATCTTTACTCTACTGTCTTGTTTTATAAAATAATATGCGATACTGCCAATAATGAGAAGCGGCAACAGCAACTGCAAGCCACCCATGATAAACACTATCGCTACCCCCGCTATCAGCATCGACACAAGGTCTTGATCATTCTTCATATGAACGTATTATAACACCTTTTTAACCAATCTGTGTGCCAAAAACAAGGTATTATCTCTTTACAGTTATGTCGATCTCGACCGGTATGCGCCGTATTTCCATATAATCGGTTTCTCCTACATCTTTCATGCG
The DNA here is from genome assembly GCA_023137615.1 of Minisyncoccota bacterium. Classification (GTDB taxonomy): domain Bacteria; phylum Patescibacteriota; class Minisyncoccia; order Phycocordibacterales; family JAGLOS01; genus JAGLOS01. The sequence goes on from JAGLOS010000003.1 coordinate 21,804, forward strand.
TACAACAATATAGTACGTGCCGCTTTTTGTGACCGGCAAGCCATTCAACGCCGCGATCATACGTAAATTTATCAAATTTTTGGGAAAAGCAAGAGACCCTTCCGCCTTGCTACCGAGAACCTTATTGTCAGGATCAACAACAAGTAATTGAAAATTAAAACTAAGATCCGTGCCCTCTTCTTTGCGGTAAAAATGTGAAACTACACGGAGGTTGATCGGCGTCGTGTACCAACCGATCTTTTCCTTTTTCTTTTCAATATCCACATTGGCGGTGATAGTAATCTTTAGGCGCTCAATGATATTTATAAGACTGATGCCATTGGTGTCTTTATCGACAATGGTTGAGCTGCATACGATACTCCACAACGGGTCTATTTTGTTTAAAATATTTGTTGTCATATGCTGTTACTATACTACCTTTTACCAGTTATACAAAATACACCTCCGCCGGAATAATGACATAGGATCGGATGCCCGAATAAACCTATTTTCAAAACTTACCCCTTTTTACCCTTTTTTTGTCTATGGTCGGAATAATTACCTAAATATTTTGTCACTTTACCGTTTTCTATTTCCCAGATGACACTACAGACCTCATCAAGAATATATCTGTCATGCGAAACTATCATGATAGGACCGTTGAAGTTCTTCAAAACTCCGGCAATAATACTTTTGCTCTCCAGATCCAAATGATTGGTCGGCTCATCTAAAAATAGCATGTTGACATGCCCAAGAATCAACTCGGCAATTGCGACTCGCGCGCGTTCCCCACCGCTTAATTCACTGATCAATTTGTAAACATCTTGCCCTGAAAAAAGAAGCGCTCCCAAAATACTCCTGACCTTGTTTTCATTGTCGTCAGTTTTTGATTCCACCTCCTCCAAAATGGTTTTATTTGGGTCGAGATCTTCGTGTGCTTGAGCATAATAACCAACTTTAACTTCATTGGAAAACTCAATCTTGCCTTGAGTAACCTCTTTTTTACTGATCAATGTTTTTAGAAGAGTTGATTTCCCGGCACCGTTTTGACCGATTATTCCTATTTTGTCTTCTTTTTCTATTTCCCATTTGCCTTTAAAGGTCGCCAAAGGCATATCTTTTTTGCCGAAAGCCAAGTCTTCAATTTCTAAAACCCTGTGTGGCAAACGAGGAAATTCATCAAATTTAATTCTGATCTTTTTTCCGTCTTTTTCTCCTTTTTCTACCTTTTCAATTTTATCAAGCATTTTTATTCTGCTTTGCACCGCTTTTGCTTTCGTGGCTTTAGCCCTGAAACGATCAATAAACTCTTGCTGTTTACCTAGATATTTTTCCTGCTTTTTATATATTGCTTCCTCTCCTTCTCTCCTTTTCTTTTTTTCTTCAAGATATCCCGAATAATTGCAATAATATTTTTCCAAACCATTCTTAGTTAATTCAAAAGTTTTATCGAAAACCAAATTCAAAAAATACTCGTCATGAGAAACGGCAATGATCGTCATATCGGAATCAACCAAAACATTTTCTAGCCAAATAATAGTTTCCAGATCCAAGTGATTGGTCGGCTCATCGAGGATTAAAATATTCGGCTGACACAAGACGATCTTTGCTAAAGCGAGCCGCGTTCTCTCTCCTCCACTCAAAGACCTTACGGTTCTCTTCCAATCCTTTTCGGGAAAACCAAATTCCCTCAGGATCTTCTCTGTCGATATTTCATATTTATATCCTTTGTTCTTTTCGTACTTCTGCACAACTTTTTCATATTTGTTTACATTTTCTTCTGAGTCTCCGTCCTTTGTTTCAAAAACCAAATGTTCATATTCTTTCTTTTTATTTATCAGATCAAATATCTCATTGTCCGCAGACTTCATCTCGGTTATTATTTCATTATCAAGCGAACCCCAGTTTGTTTCCTGCGGCAAATAACCTATCTTAAGATTTTTATTTCTGTCGACACTTCCCTCATCACAATCCACTGTTCCTACGATCATTTTCAACAAAGCACTCTTCCCCGTTCCGTTGGGTCCCACAATAGCGATACGGTCTTTTTGCTGCACCATAAGATCAACCCCGGAAAAAATTTCTCTATTGGAAAAACTTTTGGACACCCCGCTCAAAATAAGCAAGGGGTTTTTAAGAGGAGCTGAATTTGATCTTAATTTGATTTTATATTTTGTCATATTTTAAATAAGTTAATTTTTCCACAAAAAAATCTACTGTTCAAATGGACTATTTTTAAACTTCTTTTTGCCTTATACTTTAGGCAAAATTTAAAAACACTCCACCTAATCAGTAGATTTCGCAACAAAAATAACAGCAGATCCGGCAATCTCCTTCATGTAAATATTATCCAGTTTTAGGTCGTTGTTACTCATAAATTTATTCAACCTTAATTTACCAGAGTATTATCGACACGTCAACGTCAAACCGCTACATTTTTATAAAGGTGTGGGATTTGATGTATTAGACTTAGAGCTTTAACTAACCCACTTTTTGCGCATTATTCGCTAAAAGATGCTAAAATGCAGACAACATGAATGAATTAACAGATCAACTCATAGAGTCCGGTATTCTTCATTCACCTAAGATCATTGATGCGTTTCGCAATATTGATCGCAAAGATTTTGTTTTGGATATATACAAAACATTAGCATACGAAGATCGTCCTTTGCCGATCGAACACGATCAGACCATCTCACAACCAACAACCGTCGCTTTTATGCTTGAGCTTTTGGCACCGCATGAAGGAAATATTATACTTGATATCGGTTCCGGCTCCGGCTGGCAGAGCGCGCTTCTTGCAAATATTGTAGGTCCGAAAGGTCGCGTCTTTGCCATTGAGATCGTTCCTGAACTAAAAACATTCGGAGAGAAAAACATTGAAAAGTATAATTTTATAAAGTCCGGTGTTGTCACTTGTTTATCTTTGAACGCGCAAAATGGACTTACGGAAAAAGCGCCGTTCGATAGGATCATCGGCGCAGCATCTGCCGAAAAAGTACCGCCGGCGTGGAAAAAACAACTAAAAGTCGGAGGAAAAATAGTAACCCCCGTAAAAGAATCCATCTACCTTATCGAAAAGAAAAATGAGAATGAATTTAAAGAAAAAGAATTTCCCGGATTTCTTTTTGTGCCTTTTGTGGAAAAACAAAAAAGAACTTCACCACACAAAGAAGACATCAACTAAACTTTTTTAAAATTTTTACAACCTCTATTTTTTGAGCTCCTCTACCTCTTTCTCGGTAAGATACATCCACTTACCGCTTGCAAGATTCCCCAGTTTAAGTTTTCCCAATGAAACTCGTTGCAAATACACCACATGCTCATCAAGCTCTCTAAACATCATACGCACTTGTCGTTTTTTCCCCTCTGTCAAAACAACTTCAAAAGTATCGTCCCCTACGTGTTTGATTCTCTTTGCTCTTACCTGCCCGATGTCTTCAATATCCATACCGTCCACAAATACTTTCAAAATCCTCCTTACATTTCTTGCCTGATCTTTCCGCAGTGTCACAATGTATTTTTTCTCATGCTCATAGCTGGGATGTGTAAGCTCTTGTGTAAGATCTCCATCATTTGTAAGCAACACCAAACCTTGCGAATCTTTGTCGAGCCGACCAACAATATGCAATGACATATTTTTCCAAACTTTTTGAGGCAACAAACTATATACATTCTTTTCATCTTTGAAGCTTTTGGTTGTACAAGTATAACCCGTCGGCTTGTTCATTTTTATATATACCTTCTTTTTTTCAGAACCAATGATCTTTCCGCCGATCTTCACCTCGTCGTGTTCATCTACTTTCATACCAAGTACAGCCAACTTTCCATTAACATACACGCCTCTGCCGTTACCGATAAGCTCATCCGCCTTGCGCCGGGAACAAAATCCCGAATGTGCTATAAATTTTTGTAATCTTTCTTTTTTCATAATTAACTATTTAGAATCATCTGCCAACTTTCTTTCTTGGATAGCATTTTGATGCTTTGCACTCCAAGCATATAATGCGATCGCCGCAGATGCCGCTGCATTGAGTGACTCACATTTTTGATCGATCGGTATGGAAAGCATAATGTCACAAAGATCACGTGTCTTTTCGCGCACACCCTTTGCCTCATTACCAAGAACAAACACAGTCGGAGCATCAAATTTTTCATCAGTTACTTTTGTCTCAGCTTCACCTGCAAGTCCATACACCCAAAAACCGCGTTTTTTGAGGTCTCGAATCGTATCATTGATATTTCCAATAGTTACCAATGGAATTCTAAACGCCATCCCCGCAGAAACTTTTACAACAGCCCCTGTCGCTTGACCTTGATTGTGTGACGGCATAAGTACGCCCGACACCCCAAAAGCAGCCGCAGAGCGTATCACCGCACCGATATTTTGCGGATCCTGCAATTCACCCAAGATCACCAATGACGTGTCTTCCTTTATTTCAAGATCCTTGATAAATTCTTTGTATGGACGCATCAAGCCCTCATTTGCAACAAGCGCCACCACACCTTGATGAGTGGCTTCACGCAGGTCTTTTCCCAAAGTGGCATCTCCTGAGAGTTTTGATGTCGGCACACCCGTTTCCTTAATAAGAGTCAAAAGCTCCTCATCGTCAATATTCGACGAAAGAAACACTTTCTTGATCGACTGCGGCGAATGCGCCAACGCCTCGATCAGCGCGTGTTTTCCATAGATATATGTCTTCCTCTCTTTCATGGTATCAATTATACTATATCAGATAGAATATATTACAATACATAAAAAGAATTAGGTAATTAAAATATGTTTTAATTACCTAATTCTTTCAGCAGCAGCCATAGGCGTAAGATGAAATTTCTCTTTGTGACTCTACGGGGAGTCGGGGTCAAGTTTCTAAGTATTTTCTTCACTCTTTCAGAGCTCAAAAATACTAAGAACTTCCTCCCCGGACTCGGCTACAGTTCTCCTTTCGGTCGAACTGGCTTCGCCGCCTCCGTCTTTCGACTCCCCGTAGAGTTCTCAGGCACACGAAAAAATCCATCTTTCAGATGGATTTTTGTGCCTGTGACTCTACGGGGAGTTGAACCCCGATTGCCGGCTTGAGAAGCCGATGTCCTAACCATTAGACGATAGAGCCGAAATTAGTTTGTAGTTTGTAGTTTGTAGTTTGTAGTTACTAGTAAAACAGAATACCAGATTATTTCAAAAACGTCTACACGATCACCTGTAACCACTCACACTTAACATCAATAATCTGTAAAAAATAAGTCATTACAACTTTGTTCTAATCATAATTCAATGGCTATGGGTATAGCCATTGAATTGTCCGACCTCCTTCATAACAACGGCAAAGCCGTCTTTGCGAGCGTTTAGCGTGGCAATCCAGAGTCACAACCACAATACTCTAGACTGCCACGTCACTCCACTGCGTTCCGCTCCTCGCAGAGACGGGTGGTTTTAGGTGTGAGTGGTTATGATCACCTGCTCTGCCACTCTTTTTCCTGTCGCACCAATACTTGTTTTTTGTTCTCCGGATGTGCCATTATCTCTTCCACGGCGTACTCCATGCGCATACCTTGTGATCCTTTTATAAATATAACATCTTCTTCTTTAATAATTCTTTCAGCATGTTTCCCCGCTTCTTTAGAATCGGCAAATTCCACGATATTCTTTTCTGACATGCCGCCGATCAACGCACCGTCCACCACAGATTGCGCACGCGGTCCAACTACGAACAAAAGGTCACACATTTTACCAACCATTACACCCACCTCTTTATGTGCCTCTATGGTAAATTTTCCAAGTTCGAGCATATCCCCCAAAATAGCGATCTTTTTACCTTTTATATTAAGTTCCCCGACAGTTTCAAGCCCCGCCAAGACAGCGACAGGAGAGGCGTTATATGTATCATCTATGATGATACATCCTTTCAAGCCCTCAACAAGACGCAATCGCCCGGGTGGTGGCGTATAGCTTGAAAGCGACTCAAGAATGTCCTTTGTGTCCAACTTGAAATATCTCCCAACAGCGAGCGCGCACAGGGCAACATAGACATGATGTCTTCCAAAAACATTTTTCATGTGTATTGTTATTTTCTTTCTCCCATCTTTGAGTTCAAAAGAAAGACCTATCGGAACACCATCATTGTATGAGATCTGCACGTTATCCGCTCGAATATCTGTATTTTTTTCAAATCCGTATGTAATATATTCATGATCGGTAGTGTCTTTTAGAACACGCACTTTTTCGTCATCCCCGTTGAGAATGAGAAGTCCGTCTTTTTTTAGTGAATTTATAAGAAATGCCTTTTCCCGAACAAGATGTTCAACGGAATCAAAAAATTCAACATGTGTCGGCACATCCCCAAATCGTGTGATGACCACAATATCAGCCACAAGCCATTTTGAAACATTTTCAACATCTCCCGGTCTTTCGGCACCAACCTCAAGGATCAACAATTCCGGATAATGATGTCTGAATATCAAAAGAGAAACACCTTTTATAATATTCTTTAACCATAAAAAAGGGTTATTCCATCCTGTCGGACAATTCAAAATGGTCAGAAGCACATTGAATTCACCACTAAAACTCTTTTTGCTCTTCCGTACAAAAAAAGATTTGTTCAAAACAGTATAAAGAGCGTCTTCGGTAGATGTTTTTCCCACGCTTCCTGTGATCGCGATAACGCGCGGGTGATATTTTTTCAAAACAAGTTTTGCCTCGTATATAAGTATCGCAACGACGATCTTCTTGAACATGACTTTCATAAAAAACATTATACCCTGTTTTACGACCCAAGAACACTCTGTTTTTTATCTATCCGGCGGTATGTTGTAATAATTTATAAGAAACTTTGTCACATCCATAAACGGATGTGTGAGTGTTTGTGAGGCATATCGTACCTCTTTTGGATCAACCGCATACAAAAATACTAAAAATTTAGGATCATATGCGGGGAAATACCCAAAGAAAGAGTGAAGAAATTTGTCCTCATAATATCCACCCTCCGGATCAGCCATCTGTGCGGTTCCTGTTTTGGCAGCGATACTGTATCCATCCATCTTGACCGTTCCGTTCAAAAGCGCGGTATCAACAACTTCCACCAACATTCGGGATATTTCATCCGATGTTTCTTCCTTGAGCACTCGAGAACCTTCCTCGTGTGCTATCTCTTGTGAATACCCGAGAGTATAGTCGATCTCTTTAACCAAATGTGGTGTTATAAGAGTACCTCCGTTTGCCAAAACAGAAAGAGCTTTTACCATTACAAACGGTGTTATTGCTATACCTTGTCCAAACGAAGCAGTAGCATATTCAATATCGCGAGAACTTTTAAGGTTCGACACAAGACCCTTTGTGTCGTTTGGCAGATCGACCCCGGAGCGCTCTGCCAGACCGAAATCATACATATACTTTTTGAAATTTTCTTTCCCAACTTTCTGCATGACATGCACCGCGCCGGTGTTAAGCGATTGATTTAACACTTCCTGCATAGGAACAACACCACGACCTATACCATCGTAATTCTCTATCCGCAAACCGTCGAGAACAACATAACCATCATCTTTGTATGTTGAATCATAAGTAACAACTCCCGTATCAAGCCCTGTAGCCATAGTAAGTGGTTTCATGATGGAGCCCATCTCATATACATTCTCTACCAATGGGTTGGTAAATACCGAGATATCATCTACTTTATTAAAATAATTCGGGTCAAAGCCCGGTCGACTGGCAAGCGCATATATGGAACCGGTGCGCGGATCAATAATAATACCTCCGACACTGTCAGTATTCCACTTCTCTTCAAGACCCAGCAAGCTCTCTTCTAACATACCCTGAACAGATAGTTCGATCGTCGTTACAATATCTCCATCACGATTGTTTCTGCTGTTTGATCTAAGAAGCTCGTTTACATTGGAAAATACTTCCGCAAAAAAATTTACATAGAGCTTATTCTCGCCACGAGACAGTATATCATCATAATACCTCTCAAGACCATATCGCCCCCCAAGAACATTTCCTTTATACCCGACAAAACCGATCGCATGTGCGGAGAGAGTCCCCCCGGGGTAAAAACGCCACTTATCTTCTGCTAAAACAACGCCTTTTATATCAAGCGCCTCTATTTTCTGCGCGGTTTCTTTGTCGAGACGCTTAACTATTTCTTCATAGGGATCGTCTTTTTTCCCCGCACGCAAAAAGAATATGTCTTTTTCTATGTCAACAATACTCGAAAGCTGCTTGTAAACATATGAAATATTACTTATCTGAGAAGGGTCAATGGCTAATATATAACCTGAACGAAGTGTCGCGCAAGAAATACGTGTTCCATCCTTTTTTTCAAAATAGATCGTACCACGGTCAAACACATACGATTGGTCGGTGACATACTGACCGTCTGCTTGCTGCGCATACAGCTCTCCTCGTATGATCTGTACAATAAAAAGCCGCCCCAACAAGATAAGCGCGACGACAATAATGCCAAAGTATAAAATTCCTATTCTTGATACGGATCGTATTTTCATCACTCACCCAATTTTGCAAAACCAGTACGAGTTCCACCATGTGCAAAAATAACATGATCCGGTTCGACAAAACCAAGTGAACCGGCAACTATCGGTGTGACCTCAGTGCTTAATTTCATATATACGGATTCAAGTTCACTGATATGAATAGTTGTTTCTGCGATCTTTTGTTCAACTGTTTTTCTCTCAACAATATGTAAAATAGTAGCATTCAAAAAGTATGTATACAACAAGAGCATTAAAAGCATTGCTGATAATATGCTCCAGAAAGATATGGTTCTTTTATTAAATTGTAATGTTTTTGCTTGAGTCATTATGCTATTTCTATTTGATCATGTGCCTTTTGTACTATGCGTAATTTGGCGCTGCGTGCCTTTGGATTATTTGAAAGTTCTTCTTCAGAAGGTACTATGGGTTTTTTGTTCACTATCTCGACGATCTGCTGTTGGGCAAGGTCCCTGAATGTTTTTTTGACGATCCTGTCCTCTCCGCTATGAAATGTAATAATTGCCAATCGTCCATCTTTTTTCAATAGTGCAACAGCTTTTTCAATTCCTGTTTTGAGCGCCCCGAGTTCATCATTTACCGTTATACGAAGTGCTTGAAATGTTTTTGTCGCCGGGTTTCTGCTTTTTTTCTTATACCAAAAGGGAATACTTCTATTTACTATCTCAACCAACTGAAATGTACGTCTTATGGGAGATTCTTTCCTTGCCTCCACTACATTTTTTGCGATACGTCGTGAAAATCTTTCTCCACCATACCCGTATATAATGTCAGCAATATTTTCTTCATCCCACGTATTGAGGATTTCATAAGCCGTCAATTCATCTTCCTTTGGATGCGGATTGAAAGTCATAAGAAGAGGTTCGTCTTTGGCAAATGAGAAGCCCCTTCCACTATCTGTCAATTGACGATTCGAAAGTCCAATATCAAGCAAAATGGCATGAACCGACACAATACCCGTCTCCTGTAATAAGATATCCATATCACGATAATTACCTCTAAGAAGTGCGAGTTTGGATTCTATCTTTTCCAGATTCTTCTGTGCAAGACAGAGCGCATCGCTATCCTGATCAATACCGATGATATAACCTTCTTTTCCTATAAGCTTTGCGATCTCAATGCTATGTCCACCAACATTTATGGTGCCGTCTATAACAACGTCTCCTTTTTTCAAATTAAGACCGGAGATCGTCTCTTTTAAAAGAACCGGGATATGATCTGTCATGTGTGAACCAATAACTGATAACTGATAACTGATAACTGATAACTGATAACTTACAACACACCAATTTCACCTAACTTTTCCGCCAATACATCGGCCTGTTTTTCAATACGCTTTTTGTACTCACCCCATGCCTTATCGTTCCAGATCTCGATACGATCATGAACACCGATCACTGCAACTTTTCCCTTGAGATGTGCAAATCCTTTTAAGTATTCGGGAATCAAAATTCGACCTATTGAATCAACCTCTGTTTCCACCGCTCCTGCAAGCATAAAACGGTTGAATCCTCGAGAGTCAGCTTGACCAAGTGGAAGCTCGGTCAGCTTCTCGGCGACCTTTTCCCATTCTTTGAGTGTGTACACAAACAGACAACTATCCAGTCCATGCGTAACAACGACTTTTTTGCCAATTTCCTTTCGGAATTTTGACGGTAATGAAAGCCGTTTTTTCGCATCTAATGTATGTGTATACTCGCCAATTAACATATGTTTTGATTATGTTATAGGGAACATTTGCGAGCCCATTTTAAAATAATAGTGTAGCGATGATAGTATGCATAAAGCATTTACATTTTTACACGATTGTTTTGAGATGGGCCCCTTAACTTTTAGTACCAATAAGCAAAAAGAGAGGTCTCCCACTTCTTCCCACCTGTCTACCACTATATACCACCCCTCACCACTTTGCAACCCCCGCTATCCACAACAGCCCACTTGAAAAGTGGGCTGTTGTGGATAGCCAGTTGATAGTAAAAAGCAACAAAAAAATGCGCTTTGCGCATTTTTTTGTTGCTTTTTACTATTTGCTTTTTACTTCTTTTTATTTAATACTCACGATCGTATACAGTATATCCCCCTTTGGCGTATTACATACCACGTCATCATTTTTTGTTTTGCCTAAAAATGCTATTCCAAGAGGAGACTTGTTTGAGATCTTTCCGGACGCCATATCAACCTCTTCCGAACCCACAATGGAAAAAGTTTGTTTTTCTTTTGATCCTTTTTTCTTAACGACCACAGTCGAACCAACTTCCACGGTATCACCGCTTTTGTACGACACGATCTCTGCCGTTTTAAGAATTGCCTCAAGGTTCATAATACGGTCCTCGACTTTTGCCTGATCATCACGGGCTTCCTGATATTCAGCGTTTTCTGACAGGTCACCAAGAGACTTTGCAAATTCAAGTTTCTCAGCAACTTCTTTTCGTTTTTCTGTTCGAAGACTTTCAAGCTCCCCCGAAAGTTCTTTATATTTCTCTTTACTTAAATATTGTTTTTCATCCATAGTCCGCACATTATACATGCTTTCATATGTCGCCACAACTTGATTTTTTCTGTTTTTATTGTCTTTTTATATGACAAAACTTTTCAGAATATAAGCTTATTTTAACAGTCCAAAAACTAGTCAAAATACTCCGGAGTATATATATTCATCCAATCAAATACCTGTCTCATGATATAGAGTCCACCAATGGTATTTTCCCTCGGACCTTCCTCCATCATAACAGTAAAGGCATATTGCGGATCATCATAAGGAAAATATCCTATAGCCCATGAATTTACTCTACTCTTTGAGATCCCAACCTCTGCCGTACCGGTCTTTGCCGCAACTTTTATATACGGAAGATACAAGCCTTTTGCTGTCCCATCAGTAACCGCCTGCCGCAGACCTTCCTTGACCGTTGTGTAATGAACATCACTTATCACTGTTATTTCTTCTGTGGGAATGTCCTGTTTTACGACATGTGGAACAACCAACGCTCCGTTTGATGCGATCGCGGCAATTGCACGCACCATTTGTATGGGTGTAACCTGAAAACCGTATTGTCCGATGGCAGTATTATAGGTATCACCGATACGCCACTCTTCACCATCGAAATTTATTTCTTTCCATGCGGGGTTTGGGATAACTCCGTCAACTTCTCCCGGTATATCAACACCGGTTATTTCCCCGATACCGAACATACGAGCATACCGTTCGATATTTGCAATTCCGATGCCTTCTTGATCGTCCGGTTCAAAACCACCGCCAACCTCATAAAAATAGATATTTGAAGAAACCGCGAGTGCGTCACGTATATCGACATATCCATGTGCTCTCCAGTCGGTAAAAATCGTATTAAATTCCGGATTCCATGGATTTGGTATGACCAACTTTCCCGTACTTAATATTTTTTTGTCGGGAGATATAACTCCTTCGTTCAATGCACCAAGCGCAACAAAAGGTTTTACGATCGAACCGGGGGTATAACGCCCTGATATGGCACGATTAAGATACGGTTTTCCTTCATTAAGACTATATCCTGCAATTGTTTCTGCGTCTTCTCCCGCCGATATGACAGACGAGTTATATTCGGGATAATTTGTAAGTGCCAATATTTCTCCGGAATGAATATTCATAATAATACCCGTACCGCCTTTAAAACCTTTTTCATATGAAAGGTCTTTAATAAATTTATACATTTGTGTCTGCACACGAGTATCTATGGTCAAAGTAAGATCCTCTCCATCCTCAGGGGGGTTAATGATATTTTCCGATTCAACTTCAAGTAATGCATTTCTTTCAACCAGTTTGACACCGTTTACACCATTAAGTTCCACATTATATTGTTTCTCAATTCCGGCAACACCACTATACTCTGTTTTGTAATAAACACCGCTTGAATCCGCTTGCGGATATTTTACATATCCCAACACGTGAGAAAGTCCTGACGTTGCGATATAAGCTCGAGTGGTAAAATCCTCACTTATCCCCGGAATATTCCAAGCCAACACCTCATCATTGCAATCAAAAATAACCCCTCTTTCCGGGAACAAAAAAGTATGAGCAAGCCGATTGTTTTCACTTATCTCAACATATTCCTGTCCCTTAACTATCTGCAACAAACCAATTCTGCATAAAAAAATGATCGTAACAAGAACAAAAAACATCCCGAGAAACATAATGGTTGTCTTGGATAACGAACGAACGATCCTTCCTTCAAACTGATACACATCAAACTGCGGTAAATTACTTGAATCGAGAAAGATCTCATCGGGATCTATGTCTTCATACGACCGAGAACGCGGACCATTGATCTTGAGCAAACTGTTCAAAAAATTTTTACCCATATCCATAAGAACGAACGCGCCTTTTAAAACGACTTCCTATCAGATACACAAAGAAAGAGATCGTGGAAAAAATAATAGGAGCATTGAGTATAGTAAAACTTCCATCAACACCATACAAAAGATCAGTAAGAATACCGGCGGCAATAGCTTCATAATATCGCGGGAAAAACACAACGCCCATCACCATAAATACAATGACCAACCGCCAATCAAAAAACAGCACGCTCGTGAAGAGCCCAATGTTGTATGCGATACGAATATATACTTTCTTCTTCATGATGTGTTAGGGAACTATTTCTACAAATCGCAATGTAAATGGATTGATGGGAGACTTGAATAATACTCGTTCGAAAGCATCATTTGGATTATCGTCTATCTCTTCTATCATACCCAAGACACGCGGAAAGATGTTTGGTAAATATACCGTATCACCGATAGAAACGCCGCTGTTTCTTGGAAGTTTTATTTCAAAATTTCCCGCCCCATATCCCAGAGCATCCACACGTATCGCCTCTTCTCCAATAATAACTTCGACAATGTTACCGGAAGATGAGTATAATTTTACCTTTGAAGATGTATAGAAAGTTTCAAACACCTCTCCGATCGCCACATCTTCCAATAAAACCATGTCCCCTTTGGATACCCCTTGTTTTACACCGACATCAACAATGATCGTATCGTATAAAGTCTGATCTGCATTTGCCAATACTACTGCAAATATACGAGACTCCTTATCGTCTCTCCCCAACATCTCTTTTAGTTGTCTGTTTTCAATACGGAGGAAATTTCTCTCAGCGACCTTCGCCACCATAGAATCTATTTGAACTTGCAAATCTTTATTTTCGATCCACAGTGATCGACGAGACGAAAAATAACTCAAAAACGGGCTCATTGAGTTCTCTATTGAATATCCGATCTTCCAAACAGGTGTCATTACTGTATGCGCCACACCTGAAAAAAATAATGCCGCAGGACTAAAAAAAAGTCCGTATATTAAAAACACCCCTACTGTAAAAACAGTAACATTTCTTTTTGTCTTATTTTTTTTATCTCGGTGCGTTATCATCATCGTAATCAACAAGTATCTCTCTGTGTTTTTCTATATCTTCCAATATGATCCCCGTCCCACGAGCAACCGCAGAGAGTGGCTCAGAAGCAATATGGACAGGAACCTTAAGCATGTCTGATATAAGCTTATCGAGCCCCTTGATCATAGTCCCTCCTCCCACAAGCACGATCCCACGCCTCATAACATCAGCAAGTATTTCCGGAGGAGTAGTCTCAAGTACTTCTTTTACAGCATCAATAAGTATAGCGATCGAAGGACCGATCGCTTCTCGTATATCTGCTTCAGTAATGATCACCTCTCGTGGAAGCCCCGTTACAAGGTCGCGTCCACGAACCGGTGCCTCCAACGGTTCATCCCCTTCCGCGATCGAACCAACAGCTATTTTAATATCCTCCGCAGTCCTCTCTCCGATCAATATTTTAAATTCATCACGAATATATGACGCAATATCACTATTGAGTCTATCTCCGGCAATCGTAAGATTTTTTGAGTTTATAATCCCTCCAAGCGAGATCACTGCGATATCCGTGGTACCCCCTCCCATATCTATGATCATGCTTCCAATGGGTTCGTGCACAGGAAGCCCGATCCCGATCGCAGCCGCCATCGGCTCTTCAACAATAAAGATCTCGCGCGCGCCGGCATTTGTCGTAGCATCAACAACAGCACGTGTCTCAACATTTGTGATCCCGGACGGCACACCTACAACAACCCGAGGACGTCCAAACTTCTTCGATATTTGTTGCGCTTTTTTTATAAGATACATAAGCATCTCTTCGGTTACTTCAAAATTAGATACCACTCCATCAACAAGCGGACGTATTGCTTCGACATGTCCGGGTGTTCGACCGATCATCTCTTTGGCATCCGTACCAACAGCCACGACTCGACCGGTTTTTTTATTGAGAGCAACAACAGACGGCTCGTTAATAATGATTCCGTGTTCACTCAAATATACAAGCGTGTTAGCTGTCCCTAAATCAATTCCGATATCGCCGGAAAATAAACTGTGGAATTTTTTTAATATCATTATAACTCTTTAATAAACTCTATAAGTGCTTGCGGTGACATTATCTGACTTTCTTCGCTGTTTCGGTTCTTTACCTCAACACCACCTTGATCCAGACTTTTCTTGCTTATAACAATTCTAATAGGAATACCAATAAGGTCAGAATCGGCGAACTTTTCTCCTGGACGCAATTGTCGATCGTCCAACAACACGTCGACCCCGTTTTCCTGTAGTGATTCATATATCTGTTTTGCTTGCTGTTGTTGCGCAAGATCGATCAAATGCACATCAAACGGGGCAACGCTCTTTGGCCAAATAATTCCTTTTTCGTCGCTAAAAATTTCTACAATCGTTCCCATCAGACGTGGAATACCAATCCCATATGAGCCCATATATACATTTTTTTCTTCTCCATTCTCGTCTTTATAGGTAAGCCCCAAAGCTTTGGAATATTTTTCTCCAAGTGTGTAGATATCTCCCACTTCAACAGATTTGGCCTCTTTAAAATTAAATTCTGTTTTCTTTAATCCAAAATCATCAAAAATTTCTTCTGAATAATCATCTTTGTTTATAGCGATCTTTTTATTCTCGTCATACATAATAATATCTTCACCGGCGTCTGTAATTGTTTGAAATTCAAAAGAATATTTTGAAAAGGAACCTCCCGAAGACATTGTAAGATAGGTTTGCTCGCCGATTCCCGTCTTTGTAAAAATACTCATATATACCTCCTTCATTTTTTCATAGAACTTGTCATGCTCTTCTTTATCTAAAGAAAAGTCATACAGATCTTTCATAAGAAACTCTCTTCCCCGCAAAATTCCGGATTTTGCCCGGAGTTCATTTCTGAATTTTGTTTGAAATTGATACGCGTAAACCGGCACATCTTTATACGAAGAAATATAATTCTTCATAATATTGGTGAGAACTTCTTCGTGTGTAAATGCCAGTCCGAGCTCTGTCCCGTTTTTCAAAGGAGTTTTAAACCAATCGTCTACCACCTCATCATCCCATCTACCGCTTTTTTCCCAAATATCTTTTTGCTGAAGAGCGGTCATCTTCATTTCATGTGCGCCAATATTATTCAATTCTTCTCTAATAATATCTTTTATCCTCTCTATTACACGAAGTCCAAGCGGTAAAAACGTATACACACCCGCCATTTCTTTATGAATAAAACCGGCGCGAGTTAATAATTGAGCGTTTTTACTGGATTCGTCTTTTGGAGCTTCTTTGCGTGTTTTTGTAAATAATTGTGATTGTAACATTACCCCTCATAGTACCGAAGTTGAGCTGTAAAATCAAGAAAAGCAAAAATACCGCCCAAGCTCACGATCAAAACGGTTTTTATCTATGATCAAGAATATTCAGTATAAAATGTTATCAAAAAACGGCTGCCTTTAAAGACAATATCTAAAACATTTTAACGACATCATGATATGTTATCATTATCATCAAAAAAATAAGGAAGAAAAAACCAAGAGAATTTAGCACATTTATAATTTGCGGTTGTATTGGTTTTCCTCTAAACGCTTCAATACCCAAAAAGAGCAATCTCCCTCCATCGAGTGCGGGAAACGGAAGAAGATTTATGATCCCAAGATTAATGGAAATTACCGCAGTTAACATAATAATGGCAACGGACCCACCGGCAGCGGCATCACCTACAATACCAAACAATCCAACCGGTCCGGCAACTTCCTCAAAATTAGCTGACCCGGCAATAACATTCATCAAAAAAGAATGGAGTCCGCCCGCGATCCCGACTATCGCCGCACCGGTATACTTTGTTCCCTCCACCACCGCAGAACCAAATGACGGTAAAACAAGTGTTCCCACATCTTCAACAGCAACACCCAATATCGAACGACCAAGAGTCTCACTCATCTGTGGCACAACATTTACGCTATATACATCTCCACTTCTTTTCTTATACTCAACGGTGATCGTATCTGTTGTATGATCGGCAACAAACTCCTGCAGATCGGCATTTGTCATTTTAAGCAAGGTATCGCCTTCCGAGATCAAACGTGTTGGCAGATCACCAGACCTGATACCTGCTTCATAAGCCGCGCTTGTTTTAGCAACAGCAACGAACATTGGCTGTGCATCCTCTATATACGCACCTTCCGGAAGAGTATTGTTCACAGAAGAAAGGATCCCCAAAGAAAAGGTCAAGATGATGAGCACCCATGCCAACAAAAAATTAAAAAAAACACCTGCAGACAAGACCGCTGCTTGTGTTAATTTTGATTTGTGTATGAAGCTCCTTTGAATATCCTTCTCCGATAGAGATCCTTCGTTGGGGGTTTCTCCAAATATTTTTACAAAACCGCCTATCGGCAAGAGATTAAATGTATATTCCGTTTCACCAAATTTTTTGCCGAATAATTTTGGCGGAAATCCAAAACCGAATTCATCCACACGGATACCGGACTTTTTTGCAACAATAAAATGCCCAAATTCATGGACAAGGATGATAACCAACAAAACAAGTATAAATATCATAACATCTGTAATGACGATCAATGTATTTTATAACATGATCTCGCGCTCTTTTTTCTTTCCATTGTCTTCCAATTGATCTCCCGCCTTGTCTATAATCTTCTGTAGGTCGTCCTTAAGTCGGAACTTATCATCTTCAGAAAACTCTCCCTCTTTTGCTTTATCTTGAATGTCATTCCATGCTTTTTCTCTTTCTTTGCGTATTGAGATCTTTGCTTGTTCAAGCTTTTCACCAACAATTTTTTTGAGCATATCGCGTCTTTCGGCTGTCAATTCAGGGAATGAAACACGCAGCCCCGAATCATCTACAGATACCGACACGCCGAGATTGGCGACAGTGATCGCCTTTTCGATCTCTTTTATCTGCCCTTTATCCCATGGTGTAATACGAAGTGTTCGTGCGTTTTCCGATGTTACACTTGCAACATGTGCGATCGGACTTTTGGTACCATATGAGTCAATCGATATATTATCTAGCAATGTCGGTGTCGCTTGCCCTGTGCGAATACTTAAAAATTCTTTAGTAAGCCACCCTTCAACTTCCATTATCTCTTTTTTTAAACTTGAAAAATCGTATGACATATAATATGAATTATGAATTAAG
>JAGLOS010000030.1 GCA_023137615.1 Minisyncoccota bacterium
TTTGGCTCCGTCTATATGATGAAATCCGAACTTTTTTTGAACAACAATCGCGAAGCGATTGAATGCAACCGCGCCGAGCGCGTAGTAACTCCAACATACAACATACGCTCCGAGCCTGTGGTAACTCACCGCACCTCCATAAAGCCTCGTTCCTTGGCTTCCATCAAAAACAGAAAGGTTCTTTGCGTTTTTTTCTTTTTTTCGCCCCCCCAACAAATTTGTGAAAAGGAAAAGATCCTTTCTGTTTTTGCTTATTTCTTCAACGGCTCAACGTGTTGAGCCGTTTGATAATCTCTGAACATTGCCCTATTACATTATACTATAATAGTATGATATATGATAATACTGCGGTATACTTATAACTAATGAAAAGTGAATCATTGAAACTTGGTCAGAATCTGAAAAAAATAAGGACTGAAAAAGGCATAACGCAAGGAGACATTGTCCGAACACTGGGTTTTAGTAGGAGTTTTGTCAGTAATATTGAAAACGGTAAAACAAACCCGACACTTGCAACAATCTCAAAATTGGCAAAAGCAATTGGAGTTTCTATGGAAGAATTAATAAAATAAGACATGGTAAAACTAAAAGACATTCCAAAAGTAGATCGTCCTCGAGAAAAATTTCTTGAGAAAGGAGCTGACGCATTAACAAAAAGTGAGCTTTTAGCGATTTTACTCGGGAGCGGAATAAAAGGTACAAATGTCAAAACCCTTTCTCAAAAAATTCTTCGAAAATTCGGGGACGACTTCATAAACACTACGGTCGACGAGTTAACACAAATTTCAGGCATTGGGAAAGCAAAAGCGCTACAGATAACCTCAGCTCTCGCTTTGGCTCGCAGAATACAAGATGAACAAAACAATTCCGACAACCTCATTTTATCCGCAAAAGATGCTATTGCTATTGTGTCAGATCTGAAAGACAAAAAACGTGAACATCTTGTTTGTTTATATCTAAATGCGCGTAATTCATTGTTAAAAAAGGAAACGGTTTCAATTGGTACTCTCGACAAAAGTTTAATTCATCCGAGAGAAATTTTTGCACCCGGGTTAAAAATGCACGCCGCAGGTGTGATACTCGTGCATAATCATCCATCTGGTGATGTTGCGCCAAGCGAACAGGATAAACAAGTAGCAAAGCGAATTATTGAGGCTGGGCAATTGATGGGTATAAATGTTATTGATTTCCTTATTGTTGCAAAAAATGACTCACACAGTATTTTGGGTGAATTGCACAATACTAAACTGACTAATACAGAATATGTTGCGGAAGGTGCACAATCCTCACTGTTTGATCTGCTTGTTGATGCCAATCAGGCATATTTTTATGATACGAATATAAATGATGAAACTCCCAAGCCTAAAAATAAAAAAAATGCTCCGCGATTTATAGACTTATTTGCGGGTATTGGCGGATTTCACGTTGCTTTCCATAATGCGGGAGCGGAATGCGTCTTTGTTTCAGAATGGGATGAACCGGCACAAAAAACATATCGTCATAATTTTTATAAAATGTCTCCCGAGATTTTTCATTCTGGAAACTTTATTGGTGATATTACGGAAGTAGAACCGCAAGACATCCCGGAGTTTGATATTTTAACAGGAGGATTTCCCTGTCAGCCGTTTTCACAAGCAGGGTTTAAAAAAGGATTTGGTGAAATGCGAGGAACATTATTCTTTGATATTGTAAAAATAATTGACGAGAAAAAACCAAAAGCGTTTTTCTTGGAAAATGTTCGACATCTTTTTAAACATGATAATGGGAAAACATTTGAGACAATTAAAAAAGTACTCATGGAAGATTTGGGGTATTCATTTTTCTATAAAATAGTAAAAGCATCAGATTTTGGAATGCCACAACATCGCCCGCGTTTGTTTATGGTTGGGTTTAGGGATAAAACAATTGATTTTAAGTTCCCGGAACCACTCAAAGAGTTAAAATATAACATGTCCGATGTTCTTGGCGGGAGTTGTGATAAGGAGGTCGGTTTTACTTTGCGCGTTGGTGGTCGTGGGAGTAAAATTACAGACAGAAGAAATTGGGATGCATATCGTGTGAATGGAAAAATTGTACGACTCGGATCGAAAGAAGGTCTGAAAATGCAAGGATTCCCGGAATGGTTCAAATTTCCTCCTACTCTATCAGAAGTTCAGGCAATGAAACAACTCGGCAACTCTGTCGCCGTTCCCGCAATTCAAGCTGTTGCCGAGGAAATAGTTAAAACATTGAAAAAACATGGTAGATAATAATGAAACAACAGCAAACAAGGGAGAATGGTCGGAATTTTATGTTTTTCTCAAGATTCTTGAAGACAGAAAACTTTTTGCAGCTGATAAAAATTTAGAGATTATAGATGGAAAATATTTTGTCTTCCATAAAATAATAAGAAAGGAAAAAGATGAAGTCGTTAAGATGTACGATCTGTCAGAGTCTGGTACTCAGGTCTTAGTGACTGACGAAGATGGTAATACTTTAAAAGAATTTGATTCTACGACTCTCAAAGCAAAGACTTTAAGTATATTTGAAAAAATTAAAGATGAACAAGGTTCTTCGTTTAATATCCCTGAGGCACAAGAGTTGATGGATGAATTGTTATGTACCAAAGTTAAAGCCAGTAATGATAAAAAAGCTGATTTGGTAGCAATAATTTATGATAGAATATCAAAAACATCTCCTATGCTTGGTTTTTCAATCAAGTCTATGATTGGAGGGGCTTCAACATTACTTAATCCTGGGAAAACAACTAACTTTATATATGAAGTAGAAGGATTTAATGGTGACATAGAGGAAGTTAATTCAATAGAAACCAATTCTCAAATACGAGATCGTGTTACAAAGATTAATGAGTATGGAGGACATTTTGAATTCAGAAATGTATCAAATGAACAGTTTGATTTGAATATGAAAATGATAGACACAGCGTTGCCAGATTTTATTTCTAGTATGCTACTGGACTTTTTCACAAGCGAACATCGAACTGTTGCAGAGTTGACAATAACTCTATCAAAAAATACTGATATGCAGGAAAAATATGGGTTATCGCTCACAAATTACGAGTATAAAATAAAAAATCTTTTGGATGCGGTTGCACTTGGAATGGTACCAAGTAAGCCATGGGACGGATTCACGAAAGCTCATGGTGGATATATTGTCGTAAAAGAAAATGGTGAGGTTGTTTGTTATCACCTGTATAACCGTGATGAGTTTCGTTCGTACTTGTACGAAAATACTAAACTGGACGCACCAAGCAGTACTCGTTATGAATATGGAAAGTTGTATAAAAAAGACGGCAAACTATATTTTAACCTTAATCTGCAAATCCGATTCTTGAAGTAAGGCAAATTATCATGGCGGACATTTTTACAAAGAAGAAGCGGAGTGAAATAATGTCCAAAGTGAGAAACAAGGATAGCAAAATCGAGGTTGAATTTCGGAAAAAGCTTTGGAAAGCGGGATTTCGATATCTAAAAAACTCAACAAAATATTTTGGTAAACCAGACATTGTGTTACCGAAGTATAAAACGGTTATTTTTATAGATTCATGTTTCTGGCATGGTTGCAAAAAACACGGTTCAATACCTGAAACAAGAAAAAAGTTTTGGACAGATAAAATCGAAGGGAACAAAAAACGTGATAGAAAAGTGAGTTTGTACTACAAAAAAGAGGGATGGAAAATTATCCGAATTTGGGAACATGATTTAAAAAAGAAGGGGTATGTATTTGATACAAAACAAGTCATATGTAAATAAAAAGCGATACTCTTTGATTTTATTTCTACTTTGTGGGACCATAACAGACGACCATGAAAAAGTTTTGCAAAAATAGAACAGCTTGGACTTATTTTTTAATACGAAAGAGGTATCAGGAAAAAAGGCATCAAGCCAAATGGAAAAATAGGAAGAAAAATAAAAAAGTTGTGAAGCAGCGGCATGCTCTTGCTGTTAAAAAACATGAGGCTGCGCCATATATAAATCATAAAGCTCCTGATAACTTTTCCTTTATTGAGAATACTAATGAGGTGTTGAAATACTTCTATCAAGCTAAAAAAATTTTCTATGGAAAAAAGAATGTGAAATTTGATATATCAAATGTATCTCAGTTAACACCCGATGCTGTTACTTTGCTGGTAGCAAGCATAAAGAGTCCAACGTTTACTAAGACTGGAAATTCCCAGGGTAACGAACCTAAAAAGGATAATTTGAAAAAGCTGTTCTCTGAGTCGGGATTTTATGATCACGTGAACCAGCTTACGGGTTTCAAAAAGTCAAAACCAGGAAATTTGTTGCATAAAGAAGTTAATAGAAAAGTCGTTGAAAAGATGGCAAAAGATGCGTGTATTATTGGTATGAGACATGTATTTAAAATATCAAAGCCGTATCCTCCATTATATGATACGCATTCTTCTTTATATGAAATACTAATTGAATGTATGTCAAACACTCATAATCATGCAAATCTGAATAAACAAGGTGAGTGTAGATGGTGGTTATATGTCTACAACAACCCAATTACAAACTCAACGTCCTATTCATTCGTTGACTTGGGAGTTGGAATATTTAAAAGTGCACATACAAAAAATTATATTACAAAAATTTTCAAAGTAACTGGCTTACAAAAAAATATAGACCTCGTAGATGATTTGTTGGCTGGTAAAATACATTCTCGTATTGAAAAAGATAGAGAATTGAGAGGTAAAGGAATACCGCAGATTGTAAAACACTCAAAAAACACGTGGTTTAAATCATTTTATATTATTACAAACGATGTTAAGATAGACTTATCTATTGGGTCAAGAGAGTCCCTAGACTATAGTTTTGATGGAACATTTCTACATTGGGAATTAATTAATTCATAAATATGAAAATAAAGAAAAAAATAAGTATAGCTAATGACTTCTCGGATTCTCCAGGAGCACGGTACAGGGAAGATGGTGAATATTCTGGGCAAGCTTTCCTTGAAAACATTCTCTTAGACGCTTTCGAAAAAGCGGTGTCTGGTGGCTATAAGATTTTGATCGACTTAGATAGGGTTTGGGGTTATCCATCATCTTTTATTTCGGGCTCTTTTGGTAAATTATCTTTAGATAAAGGTTCTGATTTAGTTTTAAAACATATTGAATTCAAGTCAGAAGACAGTGAGTCTAGACTTGATGAGATTATCCAAGAGATCAAAAATCCTAGAACTCATGAAAAAAAATAATCTATCTATCATTTTATTAATAATTGTTAATTTATTATTGATTGTAATAAATTTTCAACTAGTGGGTGGACTAGGAGCTTTCACGATAGATAACACAATAAATACCCTCAGTTTTATTTCACTACTTGTAACCATATGTATTGCAATTTTTGTTCCTTTTTTAATCAAAAAAGCAATTAGCGACAATCGAGGAATTAAATCTCTACTAATAGACGAATTAAAAGAATTAATATGTCTGGTTGAGAAAAATCATAAAATTGTTACTGATCTTTATTCTGTAGGTGCAACGATTGAAAATCAGCACAGGGATTTGGTTCGAGAAAATTTTTTTGATGCAGAATTAAAAGTGGACTCATTACGATCACAGTTAGAAATTTCTTATCCTAAAAAGAAAAATTTTGCAAAACAGATTTTTGATCATGCTATAAAATATAAACAGTTTTTAACTGATAGTAAATTTATGTTGTCATCATATACTACAGTTGATTATGATTTATATAGAGAAGAGAAAAATAGTTTTGCTGAATTTCAAAAGTCACTCGTGACATGCGTACACGAAATACATAAGTTTTGATCAGAATTGTGTAGTGAATACTCATAACACCGATGTCGGAATAATCATAAGTGTTTAGGAGGTAACGCCAAGTTCGTGAGATATGGAGAAACGGCGAGCGATATTGCGTAAGCAGGGAGCGTCGACACAGACGAAGTTGCTATGTTTTGAGAAACAAGTCAATTACTTCTTTTTTCTCTGTATACAGAGAGACATTACCTTTTTTAATTGCTTTGAAACGCTTTTTCATTTCGTCCACATTCATAAAATTTCCAACACTCTCATAACTCATTTTTTTCTTGACACGAACACCATAATCTCCAAAAGTCTGACTTCTTGTCTTTTGTAAAAAATGTTCAACAAAAGCAACAAGCATTGCATCGTCTTTGCTGATTGCGTCAATAAACTTTTTCCACGATTCATCTTTGTCCCATTCCTTCCAACGATAAAGAATATGGAGTAAATACGGGTGCGAAACAAGTTTAGAAGGTTCCCATTTTTTGATTTTTTGAACGCACATTTGTTGTAACTCTGGTATTTTATCGAGTGGAACAATAGATTTTTTTTCTTCTTTCTTCGACTCTCTTTGTGATTCAAGTGATACTTTATCCACTGGACCGAATAATCCGGTTGATTGCTCTATAGCATTCTTGAGGATCGCAAAGTTTTTCTTTTTATCTTTCTCACGACTCAATACTTGCCACATAATCCGCATCATCTCCATATCATTACCTACCCCAAACATACCCTCGTGTTCCTCGGGAAGTTCATCCGAAATGTTGAAAAGCGCAATTAAAAGTGTTTCAACTGCGTTTGGAGGTATTGTTCTTGTGTCTTCTGTGTAGTCCTGTATACGTTGAAGTACTTTTTTTATCTTTCTTTTTGCAAAAAAATCACGAAGTTTTATTTCAAATTTATCCGCATCCCCAATCACTGAGAAAAGATCATCCATCTCGAATTGACTTAATTCTATCCCTTCGCCACCAGGAATGAGTGTGAAATATGTATCAAAACGACTCTCAGCACAGACACGCAATTCTCGTGACCATGTTGATTGCCACTCATGACCGTGTGAAGAATAGCCATAATCAAAAACACCGTCAATCTGTGGGAAAAGGCGTCGTATAAGCTCAATTGTTAGTTTTTGCAAATGTTCAGGAAGCTTTTCAATTGCAGTCTTGATTTCTGTTTTTCGTGGATTCTCTTCGTTACCGTGCCCCTCACGTTCCGTTGAAATAAACAGGTCTTTTCGCGATTTCATAAATTGATAAAAAGAAGGGGCAAAAAGCCGAATAGCTTCTATGGCAATAAAGTCCACTGGGTTTACTTCAACAGTTTTTTCATGTGATAGAAAAGATAAATTGAACTCTAAACTACTTATATATCGTTTTACGTCACGGATGCTTTTAAAATAACTTTTGAAACCAGAATGATATATATTTGTCCAATATACTTTATTTTCTTCATCAAAGTATTTTTCGGTACTTGGAAGATTGCCTAGTATGCGATTAAGTTCACGAAAGAGATATTGATTAATCTTTTCAGGAAGCACATGCGGTACATCGAAATTTACTTGCACTATTTTTTCAAGATACTCTTTTCCAGACACACCTTTTTGTTCTTCCAAGTTTGACTCAATAACATTACGATCAAATGCAAGTAGATATATAGTATTAGGAAAATCAGCATTAACACGAATAAGTTTGAAAATGCTACGAATCTCAGAGTATGAGAGTCGGTCAATGTCGTCTATGACAACTAGTAATTTTTTCTTGCGATCAAGAAGTGTCTTTCTAATTATTGACTTGAGTTGCGTAGCTGTTGGAGTTTTTGTGCGCTTTGTTTTTGTTTCAATAAAATCAGCAATTTTACCAAGAATCGACGACGTCAAAGACGCAACAATAAGCAGAGCACCAAAAATTGCAAGTGGAATTTTTACCCAAGATGGCAACGACTCAACAGTACCACCCGCAACCCCAAAAGCTCCAAGTACTAAAAGTATTTTGCTGATTAGATGCTCAAAAGCAGAGTCTTTGGGTAAAATATTCATTAACATGGCATATTGATGCAACTTTTGTGCTAACTCGCCATCTTTATCAGTTTCGTCCTTTAGTTCGAGATCTCGCGCAATCTCTTCAAAAAAGTACTGCTCAAGCTTGTCTGTGCCAGAATATGACCACGGATTAAAAGAAATAATCGTTGGTTTATCCGTAGCAACGATAGAATCTATAATATGTTTTGTTGCAAGATTAACGATTGAACTTTTCCCAGAGCCCCATTTTCCATACAGCGCAACAACAAGACTTTCTTTTTCCTTCCATTCTGTAAGTGATTTACCAAGATACTCAGAAAACTTAGCTCGTCCAAGAAAATCATCGTCTTTAGACTCGATTGGTTTGTCATAGGTAAACATGTTTACATCATACATAAATAGCAGGAAATATACAGTATGGGGAGCTAAATTTCTCCTTTACTTCCCTAAAATTTAGACTTGTGCGCGCATGGGTGGGTTTTGGAGCAAGCACACTTAGATAGAGTGAGTCCTCAGGCATTTCCGCTAGGGCGATAGGGCTTCGGGTGAGCGCCGACTCGGGTCATGCCACTAAATGTCGTAGCGAAAGCGATACTACATAATCTGTATTGAAAACGTGGAGAGG
>JAGLOS010000031.1 GCA_023137615.1 Minisyncoccota bacterium
ATATTTGATAAAGTGGGTAATGGAAAATAATATAATGGAAAAAGGGGTTGTGACGATCAGTATTGATCATGAATTTGCATGGGGGTATGCCGATATGCCACTCTCTAATGAGGACAGAATTAGGATCGCAAAAGAGCAAGAGATCGTCGAGCGTCTGATCGCTCTTTTTGAAAAATATAACATTACTGCGACATGGGCTATCGTGGGGCATCTGTTGGAAAATGATTGCAAATACAATGAAGGTACCGCACATCCGGAATACAAACGTCCGATATTTAAGAATGAAAAAAAAGATTGGTTTTTTCAGCACCCATTAGACGTGGATGCCAAAGATGTTTTATGGTATGACACCAAAGATCTCATCGGCAAGATACAAAGATCATCTGTAGGGCACGAAATAGGAAGTCATTCGTACGCGCATATTATGTATGACGAGAATGTGGTAGACCAACAAGTCATAGAAACAGATCTGTTAAATATACAAAGGGTTCATGACATAAAAGGAGTGTCCCGAGAATCGTTCGTATTTCCAAGAAATATTGAAGGGTTTCACCATCTTCTAAAAAAACGCGGCATTCGATATTATAGAGGGAGCAGTAAAAAATGGTATAGATCTCTGCCCGGAGCTTTGCAAAGAATAGGACATCTTGCTGATTATTTTATTCCGAACACCCCAACATCACTGCCTATAATTCATGAGTCGGGGTTGGTAAATATTCAGGACAGCATGTTGTTGCTTGGGCGCAATGGTCTGAGGAAGATTATTCCCGCATGCGGGGTGGTATGGAAAGCGAAGCGCGGCATCAAGAAAGCTATCCGAAAAAAAGAGGTGTTCCATCTGTGGTTTCATCCATCAAATTTTTCATATCATACAGAGGAGCAGTTTGGTATTTTTGAGAATATATTAAAGGAGATCAAGCAAAGAAAGGAGAGTGGCGAAATAGAAAATCTAACTATGGGTGAGGTTGGTTCTCGTGTCGAAAAGTAGTATTGTAGATCACAAAGTGGTACAACAAGAACATGGAAGTAATTATATTAGACGGACATTTGAAAAGTGCACTTGCTGCGACTCGCTCTCTTGGTAAAAAGGGGGTGCGTGTAATATGTGCATCTGAGAGAACAAGTGCGATGAGTTTGCATTCAAATTATTGTGCGCAGCGTTTTGTGTATCCATCGCCGAGCAAAGACAAAGATGCATTTGTTGATGCTATTATAGAGCTCGCAAAGAACATTGGTGAAAAACCACTTGTGTATTCATTTTCTGATGAAACCTTTTTGCCGTTAGCAAGACAAAGAGAAAAGATCAATGAGTATGTAACTTTCATAGCATCGCAGGATGAAAGTATAGACATCGCATTCGACAAGATCAAAACACTCTCCCTTGCCAAGAAATTAAATATTCCATATGTGGAATCGTATATGGTTGGAAGTATTGCCGATGTCGAAAATGTCGCAAAAGGGCTTTCGTACCCGGCGGTGGTAAAACAAGTATCGAGTTGCATATGGAAAGATAATGATGGAGTGAAGGGGACAGCGGAATATGTTTTTGATAAAGATGAATTGTTGAAGAAAGTGACTGCGATACATACAAATACCGGAAAGTGGCCGCTTGTCCAAAAATTTATACAGGGAGGAGAGTTCGGTGTTGAAATGCTTTGCAAAGATGGGGAGATCGTGGCGGTAAGTTCGCATAAGCGTATTCGTTCACTCAATCCCTCCGGCGGTGCGGCGGTGGTAAAAGAAACAATATGTGGAACCGATATCGCAAAGACTATGGAGAGGGAAGCTGCGAAGCTTCTAAAAGAATTACGATGGGAGGGTCCTGCTATGATCGAGTTCAAACAAGACGAAAGAGACGGCGTATTGAAACTTATGGAGATAAACGGGCGTTTTTGGGGGTCGTTGCCGCTTGCGATATTTGCCGGAGTGGATTTTCCCTACCTTTATTACAAGCTTGCTCGTGGAGATCTGAATATTGATGAAACAAAAAAGATCGTGTGCAAAACAAACGTAAGGTCCCGCCATTTATTGGGAGATTTGCACAATCTCTTGATCGTGTTATTCAAAGAAAGTCCCGTGCGAAACATTTTGTATCCTAAGCGTGTAGAAGCTGTAAAAGAATTTTTTACACCACATACAGGACAACGATACGATGTGTTGAACCAAGATGACGTCACCCCGTTTTTTATGGAGATAATTGATGGTATAAAGAAAAAGTATAATTCGTTTCAGAATAAACCACAAAAAAAGTAAAAAATATGAAAATAACAGGAGTATCACATATTCACTCATTGTATTCGTATGATGCGAAACTGTCTTTGGCGGAATTGAAGAAGACTTTTAAGGAACAAGGAATTCAATTTGCGTTGATGACAGAACATACTGACAAACTTTTGCAAGAGGAAGCGAAGGCGTTTGTAAAAGAGTGCCAGAAGTTGAGCGACAAAGACTTTGTTTTTGTTCCCGGTTTTGAAGTACCGTATCGAATGTCGCATGTTCTTATGATCGGAGCCAAAGAATTTGTTGCACAGCACGCAGATGAAGCATTATTATTACAATGGAGAGAAAAAGCATCTTTCTCTGTTCTGGCACACCCGCAGCTCAATCATTTTATCGTTGATACCACAATGAAAGAAGTGATCGATGGGGTGGAGGTTTGGAATTCGCAGTACGACGGGAAATACGTCCCGCGTCCTCAAGCGCTAAAATTGCTCAAAGAGCTTCAAGGTGATAAAAATATATTTGCGTTTGCCGGTTTAGATTTTCACAGAAAAGAACACCTTAATGGTCCGCAAATGACCATGGAGGTGGAAAAACTTACAGAATCGGCAATACTTAAGAATATTCAAACAGGTACATACACACTTGGAAAAAATACGATAACGATCGGATCAAACGGAACAATATCGGGCAATCCATTTTTACTTACATGGAAAAGCGCCATATCGATCGGTTTTATTACACTTTCCAAAAAAATAAATAAATTACTTGCAGCGCACGATCTTTCGTTGCCAAAAAGATTAAAACAATATATCCGCTCCAAAGTATAAAGAAACATTTTGTTTTTTTGGTGTGTTCAAGTAATATAAGAAAGATATGAAAATACTTATTGCAACAGGGATCTATCCGCCGGAAATTGGCGGACCGGCGACCTATTCAAAGTTACTCCACGACATGTTGCCTGACAAGGGGATAGAGACAAAAGTTCTTCCTTTCAGTTCGGTTGGTTTTGCACCAAAGATACTCAAGCACGTTCTTTATTTTTTCAAAGTGCTCAAAGAAGGAAGAAGTGTCGATATTATTTATGCGCAAGATTCTATGAGTGTCGGCTTCGTCTCCGTATTTGCCGCACGACTTATGAGAAAAAAGTTCATTGTCAAGATCGTTGGCGATCATGCATGGGAGCAGGGAATGCAGCGTTATGGTGTAACGGATCTTTTGGATGAATTTTCAACCAAACACGGGTATGGTGTTGTTGTTGAATTGTTCAAAAAATTACAAACATACTCTGCAAAACATGCTGACGGTGTGGTGGTACCAAGTAATTATTTAAAGGGGATCGTTTCGAATTGGGGAATTGATCCACGCAAGGTTACCATTGTCTATAATGCTTTTGACAGACCATCATGCCGTATACCGGAAAAAACAGAACTCCGCAAGAAATATAACCTAACCGGTCCGACAATTATCAGTGCGGGAAGACTTGTTCCGTGGAAAGGTTTTGAGGAACTTATTGATGTATTTATTGAAGTAAGAAAAAAGTATCATGATGCACGCTTAATAATTGTCGGAGATGGATCTTCAAGGCGGGTCTTAGAGAAAAAAATTGAACAACTTAAACTCCAAGAGAATGTGATATTAACAGGCAAGCTTCCTCAAGAGGAATTGTATGAATATGTTGTAGCTGCGGATGTATTTGTATTGAATACGTCCTACGAGGGGTTGTCGCATCAGTTGCTTGAGGTAATGTATCTTAAGACACCGATCGTGACCACTAAAGTTGGCGGGAATCCGGAGCTTATTTCAGATGGTAAAAGCGGGATACTGACACCTTACAACGACCTCAGTGCTATTTGTGGCGCGATAGAAAGAATTCTTTCTGATGATCCTCTTAAGATCAAGCTAACTGAAAATGCACATGCGAAAGTTGCTGAATTTACACAGGAGAGTATGCTCAACAACATAAGTGATTATTTGTTATCATATAAATAATGAAAAAAGAAAAAGACCACAAAAAAATGAAGAATGTTCTGTTTATCGGTATGACAGACTACGATCTTTCCAAGGAGAATCCAACACTAAAGAAAAAGTTTGAAGGTTTGTCGAGAGGGTTCAACGCACATGTGCTCTCAAGAGGAAAAGGGTGGAAAGTGGAAAAGTATAATACTCATTTTTATCTTACTCCGAAATTTTTTGGAAAGGCAGGTATGCCGTTCTGGCTTGTTATCGCTTTTTTTCGCGGGCTTGCCATTATCTTTACAAAAAAGATAGATACGATCGTTGTCCAATCGCCGGCTTTTGAAGGTTCTGTTGGGGCAATGCTAAAAATTTTGACAGGAAGAGAACTTATTGTAGAGGCGCATGGAGATTGGATCAATAGTTATTTTCATTACTTTTCAATACCGTTTGAAAAACAGATAAAAGTGATTCTCACTGCTTTGGGTAAGTTCTCTTTACGCAGGGCAAACAAGATACGTACCATCTCGGTATACACTCGATCTCTAGTGAACCGGTTTGTCGGAGATACTCCCAAATATCATTTTTCGACATTTACCGATATTGATATTTTTAAAACAGAAACAAACGTATCGTGGGAAAAAACAATTGTATATGTCGGAGTGCTGTACCGCCTCAAAGGAGTTCAATTTCTTATCGAGGCATTTAATAATTTAAGGAAAGATTTCCCCGGATATAAGATCATTGTTGTCGGAGACGGTCCGTATCGAGAAGACCTCGAAAAGTTTATGGGTGCGGGCGAAGATTCTCAGATTGAATTTGTCGGTCGCAAGGAGCTTTCGGAAGTGAAGGATATCATGAGAAGTTGTACGGTATTTGTATTGCCGTCACTCTCAGAAGGGCTCGGAAGGGTTTTGATCGAAGCGGCGATGCTCAGTAAGCCGCTTGTCGGGAGTAGAGTGGATGGTATACCTGATCTGGTTCATGAGGGTGAAAATGGATATCTTTTTGAACCCGGAAACGTTAAAGAATTGGAGGAAAAACTAAGAAAGATCCTTGGTGATCCTGAAAAAGCAAAAGAAATGGGTGTTGCGGGTCGAAAATATATGCTCGACAACTTTTCGACAGAAGGGTATATCGAATCATATATCAAAATGATAAATGACTAACCTCGCAACCTTTTAGCGGGCTGTTGAGTTTTAGTGTTGTATAGTTGGAATTTTTGTACCAACCTTAATTTATCAGATCATAGAAAACAAATATGAAAATAGGATTTATAGGACAAGGGTTTATCGGTTCCTCATATGCTGATGATTTTGAATCACGCGGATTTGATGTGGTACGATATGCGAGGGAAGAAAAATACGTAGAAAATAAAGACATGATCGCAAAATGCGATATTGTGTTTATTGCGGTGCCGACTCCAACTACACCGGACGGGTTTAGCTATGAGATCGTGCAAAGTGTATTACCACTTATCGGAAAAGGAAAGACAGCGGTGATTAAGTCGACAGTACTGCCGGGTACGACAGAGAAATTGCAGGCAGAGTTCCCGGATATATATCTGACACATTCACCGGAATTTTTGCGCGCGGTAACTGCAAAAGAAGACGCGGCGCACCCACATCGAAATATTGTTGGATATACGGCAAAGTCAAAAAGCAAGGCGCAGGAAGTAATAGATGTATTACCCAAGGCGGAATACAGCAAGATCCTTCCGGTGAAGACCGCTGAGCTTATAAAATACGTGGGGAATGTTTTCTTGACTCAGAAAGTTCTATTTGCAAATACGGTATATGATCTGGCAGAAAAGATTGGTGCAAATTATGACGAAGTGCGAGAAGCGGTCGGTGCGGATACGCGTATTACACAAAGTCATTTGGCAATTTCGCATGATGGCGGGCGAGGCGCGGGCGGGTATTGTTTTATAAAAGACCTTGCTGCATTTTCAGATTTTTACAAAGAAATGTTGCCAAAAGACTCAAAAGGTATATCTGTTTTTGAATCGCTTGAAGAAAAAAATATTCAGCTTCTGAAAGACTCAAAGAAAGATATTGATCTTCTTGAAGGGGTATATGGAAAAGATGTTTAATAATTGATACATATAAAATAACCATGAAAATAGGATTTATAGGACAGGGATTTATAGGAAAAAATTACGCGGATAATTTTGAAGAACGCGGGCTTGAAATTGTGCGGTATTCACAAGAGAAACCATACATACAAAATAAAGACATGATCACTAAATGCGATATCGTTTTCATTGCTGTCCCGACACCGACTACGCCGGAGGGTTTTGATCATAGTATTGTGGGGGAAGTCCTTAAACTTGTAGGAGAAGGAAAAATTGCTGTCATAAAATCCACTATAACACTTGGTACTACGGAATTACTTCAAAAAGAAAATCCAAACATTTTTGTGGTGCATTCGCCGGAGTTTTTGAGCGAAGTGACAGCTCGTTATGATTCTGACAATCCGGCACAGAACATTATCGGGATTCCGGTTGATAACGATAAATATCAAAAAATTGCGCAAGAGATATTATCGGTATTGCCAAAAGCGCCGTATGATCTCATATGTACCGCCAAAGAAGCGGAGATGATCAAATACTCTCACAATATGTCCGGATATTTTCAGATCATTTTCTTCAACATGCTATATGATTTTGCCGAGTCCCATGGTTGCGATTGGGAGGTATTAAAAGAAGCTTATTTGGCAGATCCA